>JACDGI010000394.1 GCA_013821665.1 Anaerolineae bacterium | reverse complement strand
ACCTGTGAGGTATCCACACCCTGCGCCCGAATGGCGTTGGCGATTAGATGCCCGACGGGGTTATCCGTCAAACGGGACAACCAGCAAACACGCAGCCCCAGCCGCGCCAATCCGACCGCCGTATTCGACTCGCTGCCGCCCACATGCACCTCAAGCGACTGTGCCTGTTCCAGCCGCAGTGTCCCCGGCGGAGTCAACCGCGCCATCGTCTCGCCCAGCGTCACCACATCGTACATTTGTCCCACCTTTGTTGAAATGCTGCACCGTTACAGTATAAATAAGAATATCCTACAAGTCATAATGTATATACAATCGAGCTAACGTTCACCAACGAAGCAAAGGATGGTCAATATGCAAGGAAAATTAGGGTTACGAACCTCCAAATGGATTTGGTTGGTGTTGTCGAGTCTGCTGTTGGGCGTGGGCGCGGTGACCGTCCACGCGTGGCAAAATGACAGCAGTGAATTGGTCACCGGTCAACCGTCCTTCGGTAATATCACTGCCGCTGGCAGCACAATAACGTATACCTATACCCTGAGTGATGCCCGCGCTGTCACCTTACAGGCTATCGGTGAAGTCGTTCAGCCGACCATCGCCATTGTGCAAAATGGGCTGGCTGTCGCCAACCAACCCAACGATGAAGGCAACAAAATCGTTTTATTGACGGCCCTACTGGACGCAGGCACATATACTATACAAGTTGGCTCGATCAATAATACTGTCGGCAGTGTGATTGTGGTGGTGCAAAGCGCTGAACCCATCACCACCGGACAACTGCCGCTTGCCAGCGTGGTCACAGGGCAGGTCAGGGCGGATGCGACCTCGGCGACCTACAATTTTACGGCGCTGCCCGAACCGGCCTATCTGTATTTCGAAAGTTTACTGCCGACAGGTGGGGCGACGCTCCATCTTAAAAATATGACGAGTGGCAGCGAGAGTATCGTCGATAGTGCGGATGTAGGTGGCGCACGTTTCCGCATTCCGGCTGGCAGCACCGCCTATGAAATTGATATGGCCTTCACGGGTACGGATCAACCGCAAACCTTCACCCTGTGTTTGACAACCGTGAGCGCCAGTTCATGCGAAGCGGGCAGTGTTCCGGTCTCCACCACAGGTGATGACACCGCGCCAACGCCAGACGCATCCAATCCGTCGGCTTGCACCATCATACCCTTGAATGCCAACGGTGCGAACATCCGCCGAACCGCTGATGCCGCCTCACCCGTATTGATCGGCTTACCAACTGGCGAGGTGGCTGCGGTTATTGGTGTTTCACCTGCGGGCAACTTCTTTAATGTCAGCTACAAAAATGTCAGCGGCTGGGTGGCGAAGATAGCTGTCAGCAGCAATGGCGATTGCAGCGGTGTTCCCGTAGTGACACCGCCGCTGTTCGTGCCGACACCTACACCCACACCGATCCCACCGACCAAAGCACCGGAACCGACTGGCCCCTGCCTGATCACAATGGCGGACAAAGCGTTCGTTTACACTAAGCCGGATGATTCCAAGCCCGAAAATCTCTTCGATCAGGTCCAAAAGAATTATCAACTGAGTCCAATTGGCAGACTCAAGAATAATTCGTGGTGGCTGACGAGCTACGGCAATTCGTGGATTCAGACCAAGCTTATCGGTCACGAAGCCAAAGTGAGCGGCAACTGCAACCATTTACCGGTCGTTTCACCACCCTAATTCCACGTATCACAAAAACAGGGCATATCGCAATGATATGCCCTGCTCTGTTTTATAGTTCCAAACTTGCCCACAAATTATGCTAAAATGTCTACGAAAGTGTAACTAAAGGTATGACTATGCTGACGAAGCAAATTAGCATCCAAAAAAGTGAAGCAAATTGGGATGAACTCTTATTGCTCGTGCATCAAGGTAATGAGATTATCATCATGAATGGCGACGAGACCATTGCCAGAATGACCTCCGCCGAAACAGGATCACAACTCCCGATTAGCGAACGGATATTAGGGGCACATCCCGGCGCGTGGATGAGTGATGATTTCGATACGCCTTTACTTTCGTGACCCATTTGATCACATATTAATTGCACAGGCTCAAGTTGAAGATTTATTAATCCTCAGCCGTGATAATGCTTTTGCTCAATACCCCATAAATGTCATCTGGTAAGCGTCAATTTCCCTAACTCACCTCATCGGCTGCCAGATGGGCGACACGGTTCATGAAACGCGGCACAGTCCGGCCATCACTGCGGAAGTCAATGCGTGTGATGCCCGTGTTATACATCAAAAAGTAGGTGTCATGGTTAGGCAGGATATTCAGTAAGGCTTTAACCAAGGCATCGATAAATGTACCGTGAACGACGATGGCGATTCGCTGCTGGCTCCGCGCCTGTGATTTTAACACACTTGCTACCCGTATGGCCCGCGCCATCGCACTGGCAATATCTTCGACCCCGTGCGAGAAGTCATACCAACCAGCTTCGGTGATGCTGTCTTGCAGCACATAACCGGGAAACTGTTCCATCATGGCGCTGCGGCTCAAACCGGGGAAGCCTAAAATGCCGCGTCCATCGCCGGTATCCAAGTGCAAGCCGCCATGTTCATGTAAATCCGGCCAGACTTCCGGCTGTAAGTCGAGCGCTTTGCTGATGGGCAGCATCGTTTGTAAAGTGCGCAGCATCGGGCTGCAATATAAACGGGTGATGCCGTAGCCCCGCATGGTCTCGCGGTCTTCGGTCTTGCGGTCAACCCAATGGTCGAAGTTTTCCCCTTTAGATAGATAAGCCGCCACTTTCGCAGCTTGCGTTTGCCCCAAATCGGTCAGCGGCGGATCAGCCTCGCGATCTCTAGCGTCATAAACCATCGAAACATTATTGGTCGATTGCCCGTGCCGGACGATATACAGTTCCATATGTGCGTGGTGTCCTCAAATGTGGTGATTTTTTATACCGTCACATTCTACTGAGGATTATCCTGTTCTGGCTATACCACAAACACGACAATTGGTAATTGGGGCGAACCATTTGAAAAGCAAATCAATACCATTTCCGATATGATTGCTAAGCATCAACGAGGACAAGGCAAAACCGAGATGTTGAACACGACAATCATGCGGGGTCAAGACCTGTCGGAAGCACAAATTGACTTCATGAATAAACAGCGACTGATGGAGTATGGAGAAAATACCAAAGATTTCAAAAAGAACGAACTTGCGTCCATATTTTTCTTTTTAGACCAAGCCGAATCGGTGAAGGCCTTCGGAATGCTCAAACCGCTTAACATTATTCATGATGGCAAACAGTGTCCGATTTTAGGCATCAGCAATATCATCGCCGTTGAAAAAGGGCGTGGTTATGGAAAATTGTTGATGCAAGCCATCAAAGAATATCTGGTGAGCAAGCATATGAACGGATTAGGCTTTTGCGATCACGAGATTTGTCCATTTTATGTGCAGTGTGGCTTCCAAATTATCGAGGGTCTTTCGTCAAGATTTCAGTATCTATATGCGCAGCAGGACGGACAAAAAGAAAAACTCGACTCACCACGTGGCACAATCTATTTTGAAGGTAGAGACAAGTTGGCGAGTAAATTGCTTGCCAATGATGAACCGATCTATATTGATGTGCCATTCTGGTAAAAATCCGTTTGAAAAGTATTTTAGAGTACCGGACGGCATATATGCCGTCCCTACTAAAACATGAAATGCTCAGGTGTCTTTCTTGATTTTGATGTAGGGACGCGATATATCGCGTCCGTTTTCCTGAGAATAACTGGCATAATCACAGCATTAAACACGTACCTCATCACGAGCCCGATCCACGTCGGGACTGCGATAGGTGTGTTCGGGGATTTGCGCCAAGGTCGAGTCATGGATTTGCTCTGGCGCGAGGCCGTAGAATTTCTGAAAGCTCATGATGAGCGGTCGCCATTTGTCGGGATCAACGCGGTTGGGATCGCCGTTCATCAGAATGCTTTCTTCGATATGCACCCGCTGAATTCGCACTTCGATACACACGATGTTACCGCGCTGGTTTGGATCATCCTCGGCCAGATAATGCGTGCCTTCAATCACGGCTTCCAGTTGGACAGGACATTCTAGGATACGCGGCGCGGCGATTGTTTCCGAGGCCACGGGTGTGAAGCCGGAGATGCCAAATTTATCACCTTCGTAGCGATAACCTTTTTGCAGCTTATGCGCCGGAACGGGATTGCTGCCGGTGGTTTTCGCCAGACGATTAACGGCTGCCACCTGATCAACTGAAGGCAAATTAAGCACACATTCGCGGGTGCGGAGCATATTTTGTGGGGTTTTGGAACGTGCGCCCAAGCCTAGCATCGCCCGCCATCCCAGCCAGAAAACCGATGACATCGGCGCGAGGTTATAAGTGCCATCTTCATTGACCGTACTAATCACCACAACGGGTGTGCCAAAATACAGAATATTGGGTTCACTTGTAACGTGCATTTGTGCTGACTCCCTGCTTGTTTGAGGCTATGGAATACAGCATAGCAAAGGCCAACAAGGCGCGAACTCCACTTCTTGTCGTGACATTTATCTTGCCAAAAAAACGGCTCAGAGTAGTTCTTAAAAGGTCTTTAGATATAATCAAGTTGAACAGGGTTAGAAAGAGAAAGGTTCATCTATGATTGACTACGATACTTATGAAGAGTTTTATGATCCCGAAACGTATGACCTTATTTGTGACCCGTTTAATGAAGATATGCCAACTATCGAACAATGGGCGAAAACCACTGGCGAGCCGCTGCTGGATTTGGCCTGTGGCACAGGGCGCATGTCCATCCATCTGGCACTAAAAGGTTATGAGGTCACCGGTGTGGATATTGTTCCGCAGATGATTGCACGGGCGCAGCAAAAAGCGGCTGATCGTGGCGCTTCGATTGATTTTGTGGTGTCGGACGCGCGGGACTTCCACCTCCACAAGCAATTTCCATTTATATTCATGATCATGAACGCCTTTCAATTCCTGCCAGCGAGACCGGATCACGAAGCGATGTTGGCCTGTGTGCGTGAACATTTAACGCCGGACGGCTATTTCCTGTTTGAAACGCGCAATCCGTCACCCCGTAATCTGTATGAACCGAGGCATCCCCAAGCCGAACACTACACCACAGTGGATGGTCGGCAGTTGATTACCACCGACCATGAATATTACGATCCGATGACGCAGATTCAGCATTGTACGGGGCACCTCCAATTTACCTATGCGGATGGTCGCACTGAAGCACGCACCAACCGCGTTGCCTTACGCTATGTTTTCCCGCAGGAAATGGAAGCCTTACTGTACTACAACGGCTTTAAGATCCACACCGTTTACGGGGATTGGCAGCGAAATCCCTTGACGGCTGAGTCGCCCGCCATGATTTATGTATGCCAAAAACGTGACTAATCCACAGCCAATGCCCATTGTGAACAAATATTCCATTCGCTATAATTTATGTTCTATTGGGCTGCACTATCCAAGGACGTGATGATGACCGAACTTTCACAGGCTGCCGTGCGTGGATTATTAATCGCCGCACAGGGTCTACAACAGCAAAAACCGCATAAAGTCACCGAAAAATCGGTTCGGGACATCATCCGGCAAATGCACGTCCTACAGATTGATACGATTAGTGTGGTGGCACGCAGTCCCTATTTTGTGCTATGGAGTCGCCTCGGCAGTTATGAGCCGCATTGGTTGGATAAACTGCTGGAAAAAGGCGAGTTATTTGAATATTGGTCACACGCGGCTTGCTTCTTGCCGATTGAGGACTTTGCCTATTACTGGCTGGGAATGATGCAGCGCGGCAACGAGGAAGATAATTGGCGCAAGTGGCTGGTCGAGCATCAAGAAGTGGCTCAGCGTGTCATGGATTATATCCGTGAGAATGGCGGAACACGCTCGGCGGATTTTGAGAACACCAAGGGTCTCAAAGGCGGTTGGTGGAACCACAAAGAAGAGAAAATTGCACTGGAAGCCTTATTCAACGGCGGCCAGTTGATGATCCGCAAGCGCCACAACTTCCAGCGGATTTATGATTTGCGCGAACGTGTCTTACCCGATTGGGATGAGGCACAGGCCGCCAGCAAAGAACAAATCCACGAGCAATTTGTCTTGAACACGCTTAAGGCGCTGGGTGTGACCAAACCGGAATGGATCGCGGATTACTTCCGGCTGAAAAAAGCGGACACTTTAAAGGCGCTCAATATTCTGGCGGAAGAGGATAAGGTCGGGCGCATCGAAGTCGAGGGCTGGAAAACACCGGGTTATTATCACTTTGACAATGAGGCGCTGGTCAATGCTGCCGCCAAAGGTAAAATTCCGCAGTCCAAAACCACACTACTCTCACCCTTTGATCCGATTTGTTGGGATCGCAAGCGCGGTTCAGAGTTGTTCAACTTCGATTACAAAATTGAGGTCTATACCCCTGAACCCAAGCGCAAATATGGTTACTTCACCCTGCCCATCCTCTATAAAAACCAGATCATCGGGCGGCTTGACCCGAAGGCGCACCGCAAAGAAGGCATCTTCGAGGTGAAGGCTGTCCATCTTGAGCCGAACGTCGAGGTCGATGACGCGATGGTGACCGCCCTCAAAGCTACACTCAAAGACTGCGCCGATTGGCACAAAACGCCGCAGGTTATCGTCCGCACAGCAAATGTGGCGGGGTTGGCTGAACAACTCAACGGCTGATGCGCTACACCTATCTCGGCAATAAACTAACTGATCCAACACTGGTTGGGATGCAGTGCGATCCAGTACGCCGTGCCGATGGCAAGTGTATCGTCAGCATGAAAATGGCAACCGCGCTGGTGATAGATGAGCGCGGTCAGCGGCATGTGGTATTACGCCGTCGGCTGCGCGTGAATAAAGGTTCAGCGAACCAGCAGCAGAAAATTCACGGCCAATACAATCAGGCTGACCACGAATAAGCCGCCACACAGCAGCGGAATCTTGGGCGCAAACCACGCCGGCAGAAAAATATCGGCAATCCAATCGTTACCTGTCACATCACCATAGTCGCGTGCCCATTTTGTGAGTGGGCAGCGACGGTTGTTGGCAAGGAACACCCCGCATTCAAGGATGACAGCAGCCAAGGCGATGACTAGCCAGAGATTATAAGTGCGCGTCAGCCCACAGTAGAGAACCACCAGAATCGCAGCCGACATCAACAGGAAAATGAGCGTATGCAGCGTCTTGATGCCGATCAGGATATACCGATTATGAGGGGTTGTAGTCGGTTTTATTTGTGTAGACACAGATAACCTCGCAGACAAGTTAGCACTTCACTTAAACCCTAGCACTAATAGATGAAACGGTACGCTCACATCTGGGAGGGAAACGAGGTGACAAACGTCAATATTTACCGTGGTCTCCTCCAAATGACTATCCATTTAGGGGGTCGGCAATAGGTGAAGTGCATCATACATTCGCCTGTAATCCCGCCTATGATGAAATTGATTAAGTAATCAGAAGGGGATGAACATGACCGATAACACCAAACGCCCTGATCCTAATGCAAGCAAGGACAGCGTAAAGGATATTCAGCAGGATGCCAGTATCGAGGATAAAAATCCCAAAGACCGTCCGGGAACGCGTCCGGGACAGCCAGCTACCAACGACGATTATGACTACCGTCCTGATTTTGGCACATCCGGTGGAGCCGTTGAATATGAC
>JACDGI010000393.1 GCA_013821665.1 Anaerolineae bacterium | reverse complement strand
GGCGCGACCACACCGACACCGGATGAAGACACAAATGGATTTGAGCGCGGTAGTTCAACATTCACGACCGAGCCATTGTCCAAAACTTGCTCAAAGAATAAATTGCTGTTGTTGGGGCGGTTATCGGCTGCCCAAGCAACAGGTAAGCGTGCGCTCTTGTCGTTCAAGGCCGCCAGTGTGACGCTGGTTGCTGTAGTGGTGAACGATTTGATAGCAGGTGTAGATGGTGCAGCATCGACGATTGGCAGTGACAAATCACGCTGAAGGATGGTGCTGTTGTCACCTAAATTGACCAAACGCAGCCGGATGAGGATGCTGGTGGTTCCTGCGCCCGAATCAACCGGAGCCACCACGCCATTCCCTGCCGAGGGAATAATCGGCTCCTGACGTGGGAGTTCGACATTAACGCTGCTGCTGGCTAACACCTGCTCGAACACCAGATTGCTGTTGGCCGGTCGGTTCTCAACTGCAAACGAAACCGGTACTCGCGCCGATTTGTCGGTGAGTGACGCGCGGCTGACGTTGGTTGCGCTGGTCGAGAGATTGCTGATAGCGGGTGTGACAGCGGTTGCACTGCCAATCGGAATGACGAGTTCACGTTGGTCGAGTACTTTGCCTGTGACGAAGTCGGCCAGAGTCACACGCAAACGAACTTCCGTGATTCCTTCACCGGGTGGGAAAGGTACGACAACCCCTACACCAGACGATGGCACGAATGAGTTATCACGCGGTAACTCGACGTTCATCACGCGACCATCCGGTAAAGGCTGCTCAAAGACTAGATTGGCTGTATCGGGCCGGTTAACTGTTGCCCACGCGACCGGTACGCGTATATTACGTCCTGCCAATGAAGCAGCGTCGAGGCTGGTTACACTGCTGGTAAAACTGGTAATGCCGGGGGTCGTGCTGCTTTGTTCAGCAGCATTCGCTAAGGTACTGCCCCATCCTATCAAGAGGAAGAAGGCCGTAAGAAGAAATATCGTAAGCCTTTTTATCATAATTTAAATCTCCATGAATGCTGCGGAACACTCTTGAATTATACACAGGATTGAACAACTTGCAGAACTATTTTTAGAGGTAGATGGCCTATCTTCTAGAAAGTATGCATTTCGCCTGACGTTAGACTATCGGAAAACCAGCGCATCGGTAAAAATGAAGTTCATATTTTTTGTAAACACATACCAATGGATTTCATCCAAGAAACAGGTAAGTTCATGGGCGAGTTACAGTGGTTGATGCGGATTGAAGGGGCGCTCGCAGCACATTTCATACAAGCCGATGGAAGCAGCCGCCCCGGTACGGATTGGGCAGTCGGTCTCCAAAATGGAGATGCTACCTACAAGGTCTTTGTACGTGCCTATTTGAGCGATGACATCACGCCACAGGCTAAAGCGGATCAGGAATATCAAGCGAAAACCGTGATGGGTTATCTCAACGATCTCATTATGCAGGGCTGGCAGCCTGACCAGCCACGCGACTTGGTCGTCGTTATCCAGAATCCAACCGGAACCAGTACACCGCCTAAAAAATCCAAATGGCGTTTGTGGTAAAACCAAGGCGCTGAGCTTATAAACGGAGATCCGTTATGCCTAGTCGTTATGCGATTGATACCATGCTGACAACCCAATATCTACAGCAAATGGTACAAATCGACTCGGTTAATCCCGGCCTCGCAGCCGATGGTGTGGGCGAAGGTGCAGTGGCCGAATGGTTATACCAAACCTGCCTCGCGCTGGGCTTGGAAGTCGAGTTCCAAGAAACTGCCCCAAATCGCCCGAACGTGATTGCACGTTGGGTCGGTACTGGAGGGGGTAAAAGCCTGCTGCTCACCGGACACACGGACGTTGTCAGCACGGCGAATATGCAAGGGAATCCGTTTGATGGACGTATCGAAGATGGACGCCTCTACGGGCGCGGTTCCTACGATATGAAAGGCGGATTGGCGTCGATCCTCGGTGCTGTGGCCGCGCTGAAAGCTGATCACTTCCAACCGGCAGGTGACATCTGGTTAGGCTTCGTGACCGACGAGGAATATCTGAGCCTCGGCACGGATGCGCTGGTCACAGCCATTCAACCGGACGCAGCTATCCTGACCGAGCCGACCGATGTGCAAATTTGTGTGGCTCATAAGGGCTTCGCGTGGCTAACGCTGACAACCTATGGACTCGCCGCGCATGGCAGCCGTTATATGGATGGCGTGGATGCGATTACTCACATGCAGCACTTGCTCAATATGATTACGACACTCGAACAGCAAGTGTTTGAGGATGATCTTCATCCACTACTGGGGCGCAATTCGGTTCACGCTAGTTTAATCAGCGGGGGCTTGGGACTCAGCACCTATCCAGACCAATGCAGCCTGCAAATTGAGCATCGCTATCTGCCGGATTTAGGCGCAGACGAAATCGTCCAACTGTGGCAGGACGAAATTGATGATTTGACGAAGACTATACCTAATTTCAAAGCGACCGTTAAGCTGGACTTTGAGCGCCCCGGCTACGAAATCGAACGGGCTGCGCCAATCGTCCAAACGATGCACCACGCTTTTAGTCAGGTGATGGAAACCGAACCCACCTATATGGGTATGTACGCGTGGTTGGACTCGGCCATTATGGGGCGGGCTGGCATCCCCACGGTTATTCTTGGTCCCGGTGGAAAAGGAATGCACGCAGCCGTCGAGTATGTGAATCTAGAGGACGTTTTCGCTTGTGCGGCTATCATCGCACAGGCCACGGCTGATTGGGTGGGATAGGTATTAGTGGTGTGAGGAAAGACCAAGTAGTTCTAAAATTTCTCGTAGTTCAACATGCGCCACTCCGGCTAATTCCGTGAAACGACCAAAGGAGAATGTCCCCGCTAGATACTGATAGTGTAGCGCACGAATACGTGCCTCAAATTCATCCGCACTAATGGCAGCAAGTACATCTTCAGGCAATTTTCCGGTGTATAGGGCATGGGCTTCTACAAATAAATTATAGGCATGAGCCTCTTTAGTTTGCATCGGCTTAACTCCTCACTCGCTTAGCAATTTCAGAATGTGAGCTAAAAACATCTTTGGAAACTGATTAGCACTTGACCGCACAATCTCAATAGCCATTTTTGTTGGTAGATTAACTTCTCGTGATAGCATAACCATCCAATCCTGAAATCCAATTGGGTGAACCGCAAAACGATTTGCGACAACGAAAGCATCACGATCATCAATTATAGCAGTTAAACCCATCTGCATTGCAGATTTTATTGTGCTTCGCTCACCTAAACCTAAATCATTTCCATAAGATAAATCAAGGATTTCAGGTTCTTTAGGGGTAGTGGTTGATTCTATTTCGCCTGTTTTGAAAAGTGGAGAAACTATACGCCAAATTTTCCCACGTCCAGCTTCAATGATAACGCTGTCAGCTAGTGTAATTTTTGTATATTGAAGAATTGCATAAATATAGGGTGAGGCATTCAGCGGGAAACTGCATAGGATACTAAGTGGCCCTGTATCCAGTAAATAATTGGAGGCTACAGCCATAATCTTCTTTTCAACTTTGTTGAACTATATTCATCACTTCTATGATTATGGAAATGGTTGCAAGTAACTCGCTTACTTTATATCGGCTTATGATTAAGTAAGGCAATGAGCTTTTTGGGAGCGGTGAGACAGTAGCTTTCAATGATGCGGTCTTCGATGAAATTCCAGTCTTGGTCAACATCCAGCCACACGCCAATCCAACCGTGCTGCCCGACGTAAGGTGGGACGAAAAAGCGTTCTGGTTCAGAGGCTACCAGCGTGCTTTGCACACCTTTTTGCGCCTTACACCACAGTGACTCACGGTCATCCATTGGGTGACGCATAGCGAATATTTTATCGCGGACTTTGAAGGTCGGATCACCCACGCCGCCCTGCTCACTGGCTTCGGGCAGAGCGAGACAAATCGAACGCAAACGACTCAGACCCTCAGTATCGCTTAACATCACTCAACTTTTTTGGTGCGACCAGTATCGCTCACGCTGACGGTTTTGATCTTGCCACTATCCCGCGTATCAACAGGTCGCATCGTACCCGTTGTGCGCCGAACATCAGGAACGGGTTGTCGTCTGCCAAAAGCCAACATATAAACAATGAAGCCTAAAATACTCATACCGATGATGACCACTAAGGCCGCAGCCACCGCGATCAAAATACGGACGAGCTGGTTGGTATTGGCATCAGCAGCCGTTGATACACTCGTATTTGCTCCGGCATCGCCAGTGGGTGCAACGAGCGTCTGACCGCCAAACTCAACGACTGTGGGCATTCCTCCATCGGTGATGGTCGTGGTGATCGAAGACGGAGTGGTCGCCTTGTATTCGGCACTGCTGATGTCGATGGTATACTGACCCGCTGCTAAGAATTGGAAGCAGACAACACCCTGCGCGGCTGTCGGCGATTGATCCAGCAAGGCACTGGCGATGGTGATATTTTGGGCGTTGAGCAAGTTGACATTGATGCCGTGTGTCAGCAAGGCCTCACCTGCGTCCAACTTACCATTAGCATTGGTGTCTTCAAAGGCACGCACACAAAATTGTCCGCCCGTTGCCTGGGCATGAACGCTACTGCCGATCAGCAGCACTGCCGCGATGATGACCCATCCCATCCGTCGCATATTTTTATTCCTTCGTCATCAGTCAGAAGATGCAAGTTTCAAGTTACAAGAATAAGGTAGGGCGCAAGGTCTTGCGCCCCTACAAAGTTATTCAATATCCTAGCGACGACGCAGCACTACCGCTAGACCAATACCACCAATCAAGACGACCACGGCCAAACCGAAAACTACTATTCCGCTAATCGACAGTAGTTGATTCGCCAAAGGAGGCGGTTGGCTTGAAGCCGGTGTTACAGCCATGGCGACCGCGTTCGCATCGGCAGTCGGAGGCAGCACCGCCTGAACACCTTTCGCCGCGCCAAAGACCAAATTGATAGTCGTGCCGGGTTGCAATTGGACGCGCAATTGGTCGGGGGTCGTCAAGCCGTAGCCGCTGGGGGCGCTGGCCGAGACCACATAATCACCAGCACCCAGCTTGTCGAAGCAATGCGGTTCGCCCTTACCATCAGTGGTATAAGAACCTGCCGAGTCCGTGCCTTTGAGCAAAGACATAACGCCACCGGCCAGCAAATTCTCGCCTGTTTCTTGAATACGGTTCTGGTTCGCATCATCGAAAAGCAGCACGCAGACCTGCGCCGTCACGGCAGAGGGATCAAGCGCGCCTGCGTTCGCCACGACAACCGGTGCAGTCGCTAAGGGTTTAGTTGGCTCTGGCGGAGTGGTCGGTTGTGGAGAACCATCCGCAGTCGTCGGCTGAGCAGTTGCAGGGATACTGGTCGGCGCATCCGTAGGCGCAGAAGTTGGCTGAACAGTAGCCGGAACCGTGGTCGCGACAGCCGCGATACTGGCACCACCGGCATCAGGTGTTGTCTCTGGTGCGGATGCGTCGGTGGTCGGTGAGGCTGCGGATGTATCGGTTGTTGGTGCGATAACATTATCGCCACCTGTTTGTTGGGTAGTCGCTTCGGCTGTGGCTTCAGCAGTCGCTTCTGACGGAGGCTTAACGATCAACTTCTGACCGGGGAATATGAAGTTGCCCGATTGCAAATTATTGAGTTTCAAAACTTCACTGCGAGTCGTACCGTAAGCGTAAGCGATGCTGTCCATCGTATCGCCGTTTTGCACGGTGTGAACAATCGAACCATCCGGCTGCTGTCCCTGTGGCACAACAAAAGCCACATAGGGAGGAGGTGTCGCAGTCGGGGGAACAGCCGGAGTCAAACCGGGGGCCGTACCGCCCGAACCACCACCGGTCAAGGAAGCATCATCCCAATAGGTTTTGTTCAAGTCCGCGATATTGGGCTGGGTTGCATACAGAAACAGGGTGACACTGGTGCCGGTCGCGGTTGCACTGACGCTCTGTGAAAGCCATGTGTCGTGGGGGGTAACAAAGGCTGACCAAACAATGGCTGGATTATTGGGATCGCTACCACCTGTAGGATCAATACCGATGCGCGTTTCGGCACCAGAAGCCGGTGACGAACCGCAGCTTGTGCCACCACCAAGGTTACAGGCCTTGATTTGTGACCACGCTGTTGCCTGAACATTGGTACCAGCTTGAATACCATTAACCGTCTGATAGATGGCCGAGGTGCAGGTAAAATAACCGCAGCTAATATTCAGGGCGCGGCTTCCACCGTGAGGTGACGGGCCGGGTCCGGGATGCGGTTGGATACTGGCACGTTCGCCCATGTTGGTACGGTCACTGGTCGGCGCAGCGAACCAGTAGTTCCAGCCGCCGGGTACGTAAATAGGGAAGGTACCACCTCGCCGTCCAAGATAAGGGCCAAAAGAACCTTCTTCCAAACCACCATTCGTCAGTTTATTGTCATCCTGAGCGCTGTTGACCATCGTTCCGCCGAGGATTACCAAAACCAACAACGCCAGTAGTCGTAAACGCATCTTCATCATGCCACACCTTATTCCTAACCCACACCAACCCACGGGCTGCATATGGATCATCGTTTGAAGTCAAAAAGGGCAAGCCACAACAATCGACAGCGATTGCCCACCTACGGGCGGCATTATAACATGCGGGATAAGTGAGTCAACCGTACTAGCGGGTACGTTGGGCAGACAGTGGGTTTAAGAGTGTGGGGGACAAATCAGAACCCCCACCCCAACCCTCCCCCGCAAGCGATGGAGGGAGCCAATTCAGAGAGGGATTCATCATCGTTTTTAAAAGTGTCGTTCCATGAACCCGTAAACGAGGGAGGGAGTAAAAGACATAGGGCGGAAAGCAATTCCAACGGGATAGGTGATTAGATGCCGAGGGCTGTGCCAGCCATCTGACAGAGCTTCGCACCACCCGCAGCCAGCCATTCGTCTAAACGTGGGCTGTTGGATTGATGCTGGGTCGCGGCCTCATAAATGCCTGTACCCCAATAATAATAGCGCCGTGTTTGGTCGGCCCAAGCCGCGAAAGGCTTTGAAAGCACAGAGGGGCCACCGTTATAACAGGCCATTGCTAGTCCAGCATCACCGTTTGCGAAGCCTTTACACTGTTTGAGAACATCGGCTCCACGCTCAGCATTAGTTTCAGGGTCTAGAAAATTATCACCGGCGTGAAAGTTAAAGGGCATGACTTGAAATAAGCCCTGCGCTCCAGCATAACTGTTGATGGTCGGATGCCCACAGGACTCGATTTGCATGACGGTCGCTAGCAGATTAGGGTCAAGATCATTGCTGGTCGCCCAGCGATCAATATCCTGCCCCCAATGCTGGACTGCGGGACTAAACAAGGGCGCAATATCACTTGAACCATAACGTAAGTGATTAATGGTCTGGGTGGTCACTGCAATGACACGCGGCCCTAAAATCGCCAGCACAGCCGCGAGTAATAACCAAGCTGGAAGATGGCGCTTAAGCGGCGCGGGTAAATGAATTCGGAGTCGCAGTTGGTTCAATTGACTCCATCGAGTGACTGGAACCGGCTTTTTGCGGGAACGTGGCGTTTGCCGGTCACGGGTTTTGACAGACATGAATACTCCATGTTGGAACGTCTAGTCTAAATTGTACGGGTGAGATTGGGATTCAGTTGCGAAACAATTCTGGTCAGAACCGAGTTGTAACCTTCTCAATCCGAGACTGTGTAAGGC
>JACDGI010000392.1 GCA_013821665.1 Anaerolineae bacterium | reverse complement strand
CGTCCGATGTCATCACCCTTGGCGATACAGGTCGAGAGATCAATCTTGAACTCACGTCCGCCGGAGACCCAGCGCAAGCCTTCTTGTAACAGCCCTTGCCCGACATAACACACCGCTTTATCAGATGCCTTACGTCCCCAACACATGGGGCAGCGTTCCAGTGTGTAAATGATGCGGTCGTCGCCTTCTTCGCGCACATTACTGATCTGGTCGCTGAACTGGCTGAAGATGTTCGCCATGGCTGGCACACCGACCTTCAGCTTGGCGCTCAACGGCAGCACCTTGAAGGCCAAATCGCCGACACCAGCCAACGCACCGAAGCCGCGCAGCGCATCCGCAAACAACGTCCGTCCGACGCGTAATGCCAAACCACGTCCGCCGCGTGGGCCGTACATTTCTTCCAAGGCTACACAGAGCGCCGTGAAGTCTGCGAAGTCGAATACCTTATCCAGATTATCGGGTGGATAATTACCGATCAGAATATCAAGATCAGCCAGATGCAAAACGGCGTTGAGACCGTTTTTTCCCATGACTTCTTCCATCGCATCGAGGAAGATACGGGCAAATTTATTTGGATAATAGTAACCACTTTTTACAGGTGGCATAGTGTTTCTCCTCTACAGCGACGCAGGATAAAGCTGTGGTCACCATTTGGGCGCAGCAATAAATACTGTATAGTCTATCACAATTGCGCCGCCTGTGCAGTAAGCCTTAAGCCTATTAACAATAGTCCACATATCCTCACCTTTTGCTCGGTGATAAAATACCGGCCTAACGTCCGCTTCAACGGCAAAGAGGTTCATCACTGTGTCCACTTCGATTAAAGCCTTTATCTTCGATCTTGATGGGGTTATCACTGATACTGCCGAATTCCACTTTTTAGCTTGGAAGCAGTTGGCGGATGAGGAAAAAATCACCTTCACCCGCGCGGATAATGAACAGTTGCGGGGTGTATCCCGCCGCGAAAGCCTCAACCGCATGTTGAAAGGCCGCCCCATCGATGAACTTACGGCCCAAGCATGGATGGAGCGCAAGATCGTCTACTACAAGCATTATCTCACTACCATCACACCGGATTATGCACTTCCCGGTGTGCCACAGTTTCTCGCAGAAGCCCGTGAAGCCGGTATTAAAATCGGTTTAGGATCAGCCAGCAAGAACGCCGTCGAAGTTCTGGAGAAGTTACAGTTGAGGAATGCCTTTGATGTCATTGGCGATGGCTACAGCGTGGTCAACAGCAAACCCGCGCCGGATTTGTTCGTGTGGGTCGCCGGTGGCTTATACACGCCGCCTAATCAAGCCGTCGTCTTTGAGGATGCCGAAGCCGGTATTGATGCCGCACTCGCTGGTGGCTTCTGGGCTGTCGGATTAGGCAGCGCCAACGTCAAAAAAGCCCATCTCACCGCCAACGGTATCGCCGATTTGACCGTGCAAACCGTCCTCAGCCGCATGGCCTAATATCCAAAGGTCAACATGAGAGACAGCAGCACATCTGCCCCTGATATTCAATTGTCGCTGAGGAAGTTGGTCAGTACCTCGATAAACCGTTCAAACTGATCGGCCATGATGAAGTGTCCACTGTCGGCAAAGTGGACATACGCACCATCCAGCCAGTTGTCAGTTAAGACCTTCACATTTTGCGCCACATCGGTTCCCGGCATCCCCCGCGAGGTCATCAACAACATCGGGCAAGTGATTCGCTTGATCATGTCGACTGTTGCCAGTTGATAATCCACCCGCGCATTAAATGTTTTCAAATCAAACTGCGCCGCTGCTTCCATTGAGGTCACATAATCGATCTCATCCCACTGCGCCGAACCCGGAGCGAGTAAGGCTTGCATAGTCACCAACCGTTGTTCGTGCGATTGGCTTTTGATGCTGCGCAAAGCACTGACCATCGGTTGCAACCACGGCGGCGGATTATCCAGATCAACCGGCGGTAGATTGAACGGATGCAGCGGCGGATCAACCAGCACGACTGCTCGTACCAACTCAGGATGAGTCGCCGCCAACCGTCCTGCAATTTCCCCACCCATTGAATGTCCTACCACAAAAGCCTGATCCAGCTTGAGCGCGTGGATGAGTGTCGCAATATCCTCGGTCAACAATTCGGCAGAAAAGCCCTGTTCGATGCCTGATGATAATCCGTGTCCGCGAAAATCCGGCATGATCACATCATAACCTGCCAGCGCTTCCGCCGTTCGCATCCATGTGATGCCCGCCGTTTGAAAACCGTGCAGCAAAATCACAGGCAGCCTCGTTCCACCTGTCCGCGTGTAATGAATATGCACATTCGTCGCGGTTTCGACTGATCCGCTTTGCCACACTTTTGGCATCAATTCCGCCAGCGGACGATAGTGTGCAATCTTTTGTGTTTCCATCATCATTCTCCCTGAACAACTTGATATGGATAGGATAAACCATGACGCAGCGTTAGGGTCAAGAGTGGATTTCTAAAGGTCTAGCAGGGTGCAAACGTCAGGTTATTCAAACAGGGTTGCAAACATCCCATCACTTCGCTCATGGTTTGAAAAATCGAACCAATTTTGCTTGCAAATTGTGAACTTTTGTTCTAAAATGAACATGGAGTCGGAACCATTTTTGAAGAACACCATATGCCATCCATCGCCCATCATCAACGACCTAAAATGGGAGCAAATCAGATGGCAATGATAGCGGCAGCAAATGGCACAAATGGCGGTGGCGGCCACACGGGAGCGTCTCGCCATTTCGGTGGCAGTAGCCGAGCTTCCCGCCACGCAGAAATGCCAATTCGGCGGATTGCTCCCTCATATCCGCCTGCCAATTCGGCGGAAAATATGCAATTTGTGCAACACTAACTGCAATATTTACAACATTGAGTACATTTAACGAGATGACGGGCTGCCGCACGAGTCGCGGATAATTAAACGGGGTGCAATCAAGCAGTGAGATGGAGTGCTATTGTCTTTCTTCAAGACCGTTTCTAACATTTTGAGTAAGGCTTGCGTAATTTCGGGGATAGCCTGTTGAAGCGTCGTCAGATGGGGCCGGATATATTGTGCCAGCGGTGCATCATCGAACCCGATAACCGATAGGTCACGCCCGATGACGACTCCCTGTGCTTCTGCCGCGCTCATCACGCCGCTTGCTACCAGATCGGTGATGCACACGACCGCCGTTGGCCGTTCCGCAGGTGGAAGCTGCATCCAGCAGTTAAAGGCACGCTGTCCGGCCTCTTCGCTGTGCTCCCCACGTTGGATATAAACAGGTGGAATGGATAATCCCGCTGACCGCATGGTGTCGATGTAACCGTCAGCTCGCACCGTCCCTGAAATCGAATCTTCCGGCCACGCTGCCATCGCAATCCGCCGGTGTCCGAGTTCTAATAAATAGCGCACGGCCTGTTCCATACCCTGCTTGCCGTCCGTATCCACCCAGGGGAAATCCCAATCGGGGTTAGATCGTCCGAAGCTCACAAACGGATATCCCATTTCCAATAGGTAGGAAATCCGTTTATCGTCATTGGTCGTGTCGGATAATACGAACGCATCCACACGTCCCGATTGAATCATCTCTTCATAAACAGGCAGTGGCCCTTTGTCAGTATGGGTGAAAGTCAGGAGGTGATAACCGGCTGCCTCGGCAGATTGCGCCAGATAATAGGTGAAGCTGTCCAGCACCGAGTTCATCCCGCCTGACGGGGCCACATGCCACGCGTAACCAATCAGATGCGATTGGCTAGCCTTCAAATTACGTGCCGCCGCATTTGGAGCATAGCCAACCTTTTTCACCGCATCCAACACCAATTCACGCGTCGCCGGACTAATCAGATACGACTTCTTCTGATTCAGCACATAGGAGACGGTGGCCGTGGAAACACCAGCTTCGCGGGCGACATCTTTAATAGTGGGCATAAGTGGCTTTTTTAGTGGCTCGTGACGGTTTCAGCTTGTGTTACGTGTGTTGTAAGTATAGCGACTAACCGGGTGATGGCAAGGTTACAGATGACGTTAGCGAATGACTTTCCTCTGTAAAAATCCGGCACATTTAATAAAAATAGAATAAATACACCAGCCCACATTTCTACTTAACTGTTGAGAATGCACAAACGATTAGCACTTGTTACCAAAAAGCTGGTACACTATTAGTGCTTTCAATCCCATACGGGCCGTTTGCTTTTATGTTTAACTATAAATAGGCATTCGAGTTCGCCAAGTGCGATCAGCATAATTTAGGTGCTATTATGTGTTTCGATACTGCAAGACTGAGCTTCAGACACCGCAGCCCTCAACATCCTGTTTCATCGTTGTACCCTGTGTCTTCCCCTGTCATCTCCAAACTGGATACAGAATTTACTTCGGTAAGCGCGTCCTTCTCAATCGATTTCTGCATTAATCTCTGAGCCTTCACATCGGCTGATATGGGCTTTACCGGCACATTTTAGGGTGCTGGTAGCTGGTCATATCAGATATTTTTGCGTTCATAAGTTCAAGTAAGGGTAATCGTAAATGTCTGCTTTTATATTTAAACAATTGATTAATGGTGAGTGGGTTGATGCCTATAACGGTGGCACATGGCCGCTGCTTAATCCCGCCACCGAAGAACTGCTGCTGGATATTCCTTTCGGTGACGCATCGGATGCCACTGCCGCTATAGAGGCTGCGGCTGCGGCTTTTCCAGTTTGGTCACGTAAGACACCTTATCAACGTGCCGAAGTGCTGATGAAAGCGGCTGATTGGCTGCTGGCGCATGTTGAAGAAATGGCCGTTATCACCACCGAAGAAAGTGGTAAACCAATCGGCGAGTCATTAGCCGAATGGCGCAGTGCTGCCAACTATATGATTTGGAACGCCGAGGAATGCAAACGTACTTACGGACGCACTATTCCTGCCCGCACCACCACCCGCCGCATCATGATTGTCCAACAGCCGCTCGGTGTCGTCGGCACAATTACGGCATGGAACTTCCCGGTTTATAACGTGGTGCGCTGTTGGGCAGCCGCCTTAGCTGCTGGTTGCACGGTCGTCGGTCGTCCATCTGAATATACACCACGCTCCGCCATGATGATGGCTCAGGCTTTGCACGAGTCGGGCGCACCAGCCGGAGTCATCAACTGCATTAACGGTGATCCAGCCGAAATGGCACAGGTCATGTTGAAGGATGCGCGTTTGCGTAAGATCAGTTTCACCGGCAGCACGCGCGTCGGCAAGCTGCTGATGGATGGCGCATCACAAACGGTCACCAAACTCTCACTGGAACTTGGTGGCAACGCCCCCTGCATCATCTTCCCTGATGTCAACGTGGAAGAAGTCGCCAAACAATCGGTCGCGTGGAAATATCGCAACGCCGGACAAGTTTGCGTCGCCCCACAGCGCTTTTACGTCCACAGCAAAATCGCCGACGAATTTACAGATCGCGTCGCCAAAGCCTCACGGAATTTACGTGTCGGTAACGGCCTCATCAAGAGTACCGAAACTGGCCCGCTGATTAATGCCGTTCAACGTGATCGGGTCGAAGCGATGGTTACTGAAGCCGTTGCCGCCGGAGCAACCACGCTCAGCGGCGGTTCACGTCCCTGTGATGTGCCAGCCGGTTATTTCTACAGCCCAACGGTCGTTACGGGTGTCAAAGACAATATGCGCCTGTACACCGATGAAATCTTCGGGCCGGTCATGCCCATCGTCACCTTTGATGAGGCTGACGAAGTGCTGGCGATGGCGAACGCGACCCAATATGGGTTGGCGGCCTTCGTCCAAACGAACGATTTAAATACATCCATCCGCATGTACGAGGGACTGGAATTTGGCATGGTATGCGTCAACGACTGGCTGCCTGCCACCCCCGAAGCCCCTTTCGGCGGTATTAAACAAAGTGGACTCGGTCGCGAAAGCGGCCCTGAAGGTCTGGAAGAGTATATGGAAAATAAAACGGTGTTTATAGGAGGTGTAACATGAACGCCAAAATGGTTCCAAGAACGATGGTCGTGCCAACGTCGGCGAAGTTTGCTCATCCGTTGGCGAAGATGCAGAGTGTGATTTTCCCCACGCTCACCCACGATGAACTCTTGCGCGAAGAGCATTACTTGCATCACATGGAATTGTTCCCGCAAGGGCAGTTTACGGCGCTGGTACATCACGGCGATAAATGGACAGTCGCTGGATCAACCGTCACTTTTCGCGTGAAGTGGTCATTCTTCGAGAAGCCGCATACCTTCCAAGAAGCCGTATCCGATGGCTGGATGGATAACCATGATCCCGAAGGTGAATGGCTGTACGGCGGAGACCTCAGTATCCATCCCGATTATCGCGGTTTACGTTTGGCAAGCCAATTGTATGATGCCCGTAAATCAGTCGTCCGCCGCTTGAACCTCAAAGGCGAAGTGGCAGGTGGCATGCTCCCCGGCTATCATCGCTACCGTGAGCAAATGGGTATCGAAGCCTACGTCGATAAAGTGGTTCACGGTGATCTGACCGACCCGACACTTACGCCCCAACTGCGTAACGGCTTCAAGGTCAAAACGGTGTTGTACGATCACATCACCGACCCGCGTTCCGATAATTGTGCGGCACTCATCGTCCGTCCTAATCCCGGTCATGAACCGTTCCGCGCCCGTAGTTATGCTGTTATTTAATCGAGGATCGAGGTAAACAAATCAATCCGTAATGGAAAACATTGAAACGTCTTTGTAGGGGCGACTACGGCAAACCGGGTCGCCCCTGCTGATTCTTGTGGCTTTCGGAGAATTACCAAATAACTGGCACAGGGTATTGTTTGATCTTAGGGTCTTTGCTAATAACCGTCATATTTTCGACAATCACTTGAGCAACTAAAATGCGGTCAAATGGGTCTCGGTGATGGTCAGGTAAACTACTCAAACGCAACACATGGTTTGGATAAATAGGGAGGATTTCAATACCATTCTCACGGTATGTTTCCACAATGTCATCAAGTGAGAAGTTTAAGTCCATTTTCCCCACAGCATTTTTAATTTGAATCTCCCAAATATTAACCACACTAATAACAGGTTTGTTATTTTCATCATCCAAAAGAGAAAGAACGTTTGGCGACAGTTGATCCGGCTTGCTAATCCACCAAATGAATGTGTGCGTGTCCAGCAACAGGTTCATTCATCACCTAACCAAAAATTATCGGGCAACGGCTCGTCAAAATCATCATGTATGACCATCGCACCCCGAAACAAACCTGCCAACTGCTTGCGTGATAATTTTTTAACGGGTAGCATTCGGGCCACAGGATGACCATTGTCGGTCAGGATAATTTCTGTATCCTTATCCAAAAGTGATAACAACGAGTCCTTCACTGTTTGCATCGTCGTGATGTCTACCATTTTTGTGACCATCATCTTACCTCTCGTTTACATCACCCACATTCTACCATAATGGAAGACATAACCTTATAAACAAATCAATCCGTAATGGAAAAATTAGAAACGTCTTTGTAGGGGCGACTACGGCAAACCGGGTCGCCCCTGCTGATTCTTGTGGCAGCGACTTTTCTACATACCCTCGCTTTTATCCATTCTTTTTTATATCAAAATTTCGTTTATGTTTTGTGCTTCATCAGGTCTTTTTGGCTTAAAATGAAAAGTAACACTTTGTAATATGGGACATATTAATGACAATCATCACAGACTGGGACAACTCAGAGAAAACAATCGTACAGCATAATTTTCAAGGTAAATGGACGTGGGGAGAATTCTTCGCGGCGGAACAGTGT
>JACDGI010000391.1 GCA_013821665.1 Anaerolineae bacterium | reverse complement strand
TCAGCGCTTGGATGGTGCCGTAATTACGCTTGTAGCCCCGTTTAAGCTGCTTTGCAGTATCAGCCATCATTCACCCTGCTTTCGTTTTCATAAGTTCGGCATAATCTAAAATCGGTCGGTTGGTGTACCCTGCACCCCGTTCAATCTGTGGGATCGCCGGGGCGGTTAGAAAAGTCATCTGGGCAACTTCCACGTTCAGCCAACTTTTAGCCCGGTTGCCATCCACAACCGCGTTTATCGCTGCTCTATCGCACATCACTAACAGGTGGTCATCGGTTAAAATGCCTCGCTCGATACACAGGCTAAATAGGCTTTGTTTGACCACTGAGCATTGCAACCATAGCGTCGACTCTGGCAGATCGAAATTTATGGCTAAGCTGAAGTGGTCTACATCGCGCTTATGTTTATCCAGCCCGATACCCTGAACGCGGCCAACATGACCACAGCAAGCGATCATCAAGCTATCCATCAGGCGGCCTCCAAGCGCTCTGCCCACCGCATGAGCGCGGCTGCGATCTTGCGGGCAGTCAACGCGGTCTCGTGGCACCTCTAAGGAGCTGAAGCCCTCTACCATCTTGATAGCGCGGTTGAGTTTGTCGGGCGGTGTCTGCGACTGCTTGGCTACGATATAACCGGTCTGGCGCTGCATCCGCTCATAGGTCTCCTCGACGATCTGAGCGCGGGCGATGTCGCTCACCATAATCTGGTTGCCCGTACCATCGTCCAGCGCACCCGTAACCATAACCTCACGAAAGACCGTCACCACCGATTTAATGTGTGCAGCGGTCACACTGCCACCGGGTGCGGTCCCCTCGACTACCTGCCACACGATACCCTGCTCATCCTGTGTGAGCGGTGCCAGTTCGCGGACCTGTCGCTCGTTGGTCGGTGGCGTGTCTACAATGGTAGACAAATGGCTGTAAACACTGGCCGCATCCATGAGCTGATAGCTACGGGGTCGTGACATATCCCAGCGGGCTAGGCAGTAGGCTTCAAAGGTCTTGTAGTGGGCTTTATAGAGCTTACGGTCGCGAATGGTCAGCAGCGCTGCACCCACCTCGTAAAACGTCTTTAAACCGCGTTCGATGACCGATTCCAGTTGGGCGAGTTCGGTGGTCGTGGTTAGCATGGTGGTACCACCGGAAGGTTAAAGGCAGTGGAACAACCGTTTGGTGAGTACACCAAAGCGGTGTATGGCTCGACAAGCTCGCCGCTTTCTGCCAGACAAGCTGGCAGGGCTTTAGTTTCTTTTTTTCTATTTTGGTTGTGGTAAAAATAAGGTCTAGGGTTAGCAGCCAAAGGGCTAACAGGCTGTATATATATAAAATTACAAAGTGTAGGGAGTTTTTGTCCGTGAGGGAGAAATTAAACATAATTGCTCCCAAAATGGTACGCTAACGGGCATTCTACGAGCGCTATGCGTTGGCGGCCATCTGGTGAATATGACCACTGAATAGCACCGAATTTATCGCGCCCGATAGGTACTAAACGCGGTTGGTCGCCTGTACGTTTTGCGCTCTGTTTGGCGTGCTTGTAATCTGAAAAATAGAGTTTACCGAGCGGTTGTAACCCACCATTCAAAGCAGCCGTGCCACCTTGAACTTGCTTACAATTGCCAGCGGGATTGTCGGACTCTAACAGTTCCAGAACTTCACGCGCAACGGCGCGGCTTTGACCGCGATTGCTGTGCTGTTTAACGGCTGGTGCATGGTAAGTATTACTTGCCTGTGCTTTCCAGCGGGTTTGCCCTTTCACATCATATTGAAAAACATCGCCTCTTAGGTTGCCTTCCGCATCGGTCGGTATCGCGTCGGTATGGTCACTGGTGAAGTGTTTGTCACCTGAAATCACGAGGATACCGGCGGCCTGTTCCCATTCCCGCAAAACACGCGCATAGCGATTCCACAGCAGTTCGAGCGTAAACCGTGAAATAGTCGGGTTATTGTGGGCTGACAACCATGCCGCGTATACGTTGGCTTCAAACGTTTGCAAGCTGCCAGAAACGGCTATATACACCGGGTTGCCCTGCCCCGGTCGGTTGGTACTGACCAAATCAGGCAAACCGTTCTCACGGGCATACTGCGTTAGCTTGGTGGCAACTTTCTTGTAACCAATTAGGCATATGCCGTAGGTGGTAATGATCCAGAATAAACCGTTACCATTCTTGAGCCAGATGCGTAGATTGTGGGCGCTGCACGTTATACCGTAGGATTGCAGCAAGGCGGCTAAATCGCCTTTTAAAACGTAATTGCGGCCAGTGGTGCGGGCGGTTTCTTCTAAGACCATCCACACCCTGAGTGGGTTGGCTAGTTTCTCGCCAACGGCTACCCGTGCCAACTCGTAATCCACGCGAATAGTCATAGGCTCAGAGCCTTGCACAGAATCAAGTTCTAACCCGCCCGTAATCGTGTGGGTTCTGACTTGTGCAAAGCTCTCAACCGGTGACGGTTCCGCAGTCCGGGCAACCTGCTCGGCGACCAAACGCGTGAATGCTTGCTTCATGAGAGCGGATTCGCGGGCATCGCGTTGACGTTCGTAGTCGGCGCGGCTGCTGTATTCGGTATTTGGTTGTGTGCTAGGGGTTTTAGGTGTTTGCATCCCCATGCGCCATGACTGTTAGCCAGAGAGGTAAGCTCTGGCTAACATGGGCACATCGGACAACCTCAAAACATGAAATAGGGGAAGGACACGTTAAAACACCATAAAGAATTAGGGATAATTCTTGACCTACTTGGGTTTTATCGCTAAACTGACTGTTAGAAGGTTTCATGTTTCGGCTCTGATTCGTGCTATGGTCTTGGGTCGCCTTACCTGCGAAAATCCCCTTGACCGATTTTCTTGATAAACGTCCGATGTGTTCAGCATCGGGCGTTTTGATTCCATAGCCCTATTATGGAGCATTTGAGATAAGTTACAAGCGAGTAAACATCCGAAATTGGTTATTCCGATGTTTATCTGTCTGCCTTGAATAAATCATAGTAATACTTTGGAAAAGTATTTAATGCTCCTTTACTTGTAACGCTCTCATAAGCGCGTTTTTGTTTAGGTGACAAATCAGGCTTAGGTGTAAACCCTTTGCTTATGCTGCCATTTGCTAATTCCCCTCGAATTTGCTCATAAATGGCACGCGGTTTTGGAGGCGGTTTCGTATCCCGTAATTCTTGCCATCTGTCACGCAACCAATCATTGTCCCTGCGTCCACCGTAGTCAGGGGCGGCGGCTTGCAATGCTTCCCCGCGCAACCGTTGAATATCACCCTGATAAGTCTCAATTGTGGCTATCAAGGACTCGCCATTATCGGTGCCATCCAATAACGTTTTTGTAGCGTCTCTAAATGTTCGTGCGATTTCTATGGCAGCGCCCCCCTCCTTTAAATCTGTCTCTGAAACATCTTTTTCGCGGGCGTATCCTAACACACTATACAATTCAGATACCCAACTCAGATTCCACCCCGCATTTGCAATAGTTCGATCAAGTTGATTATCCAACCTTCCACCAGTTCCATATTCTCCGATGTATTTCAGGTTGATGATTAATTGCTCAGCTTGTCGTGTTTTAGCATGGGTTTTAGTATGCTGATGCGCATCCAAAATACGCGTTAAAACAAAGGCTAATGTGCTGATAGATAATTGCAAATTGCGCTCAGCTACTTTAACTAGTTGTTTACTCTCCTGCGCATATGTGGGTACTTCTATTTCCAACGCTATTAAAGCTTCTGAAGCCTGAATGTGTAATGAAATCCAATCCTCTGCGGTAAAGGTTTTCACGTTTTTACTTTTTGTCACGGTGCGTTTTACGGGTGTTTGCCCTTTTGATAGAGCGTTAGTTTTTCTACGGCTGT
This sequence comes from Anaerolineae bacterium, assembly GCA_013821665.1. Lineage (GTDB taxonomy): Bacteria > Chloroflexota > Anaerolineae > Aggregatilineales > Phototrophicaceae > CFX2. The sequence goes on along the minus strand of JACDGI010000391.1, from coordinate 3,891 downwards.
GTCGATTTTCTGCCATTTATTCTTGCCTCAATTTCTAGCATATAATCACCTATATTTGACGGCTATCACCCCTACCCCGGCAGCCGCGCCACCGGATTACTTCGGTCACTGGTTAGCTTTTGTTGGTGGTCGCTATAGTGTTTCCGCGTATTGACTGAGCGCCACAGCGTCAACCACTTCGAAGCCTTTGGTTAGTCCCTGCTGAATCGTGCGCCAAAGAAAGCTCATCTCGCCATCCGTATTCAGGGTATAAGATGGGATCAAGAGCGAGGTCATTAACTCGCTTATCACGTAAATTCCTAACCTGTCCATAATAAGCGTTTGAGATTGATCCTTTGAAATGGTTGGCTCTTCGGTCGGAAGAGGCTCGGCTTCCGCTTCCGGTTCGCTAGTAGGCTCGTCTGCCCCGATTTCAGCCCTGCCCTTGTCGGTCAGCGCGTAGATGTCCACAGTTTCACCACTGACGCGGATTTCATGGCGCTGAAGCTCAAGCAAGCCCTCGTCAACCAGCGGTTGCAGGTCTTCGAGGTCGCGGTATTCGTAGTCGTCATTGCGGGGCGGTTCCTCACCTGTTTTGACCACGCCCAACGAATACTCGGAGGCGGTTAGCAGGATGTCGTGGCGGTCGTGTAGGTGGGTGGTGTCAGCGTGGAATGCCGCAATGTCGGCGGCGGTTTTGTCTGAGGGTGGAAGGGTCTCTTCCTTCATGCCCAAAACTTCCACCAAATCAGACATTAATTTTAGCTGTTTGGGTGGTAGGCTTTGCAGCATTTCTAACACGCTTGGATCGTGATGTGCTACGCCCGCATCGGTCGGCGTGGATTCGACATTCTGTACTGGGTTCATTTCGGTTAACATATTACACATACCTTTCATAACGTACATTTATGATTTGGTTAAGGGGTGCAGCGGATTGGTTGTCTGCTGCATTCCCTGAATACCTGAAGTTAGTGCCCATGACTGTTATTAATGGGCCATTTGGGTAGTATTTGTAAATTCCTTTGATGCATAATCACTTGTACCATCTTTCTCCAAGATGAAGTTTCAGGCTCAGAATGAGGAGTAGTGTAGTGGCTGCTCCTCATTCCTCTCTCAAATATTCAATCAAACATGCTCAAAAAGTTATCTGCGATGTCATCGGCAGTCACGGTAACCGCTGCCTGCTGAGCAATCGCTTTCGGTGGCGCGGCTGCTTTCATCAGTGGCAGATTCGCAGATTGCATGACGTAACCGCCTGTATTGCCTTGCGCTCGCAAAATTTGCATAAAGGATTCCAGCGCATCGGCTGACACCCCTCCCCCACTGTTGCCCCCACCGGTCAATTTGTCGCGGTGCTGAGGGAACATCTCGAATAAAACCTCAAGGTTATTGTTCTCAAGCGCCCAATAAAGCGTAACAGCTTCGCGAATCATTGTGACCTCGCGGCGCTGCGACTTGGCATAATCCAAAATTTCTTTGACATGGGCATCTTTTGGATGCTCAACACGCAATTGGAAATGCCGTGTCTGGCGCTTGATTTGCTTGCGCTGTTTTTTGGTTTTGGATTGCTTTCGATTAGCCATTGAGCGCGTCACCCTTTAGTGTGTCGTCACATATAGTGTGCAAATGTGACGCACATTTTAGCACATAGACAACAATTTGCAAAAACAGGGCAGGTGTAGCGCCACAGGTTGCAACCTGTGGCAACCGTCGCCAGTAATGCTATACTTCTAAACATGACATATACAGCAACCCAAGTAGGCCAAATCTTTTCAGTTACCCGTGAGGCAGTTAGGCGCTGGGCAGTTGAGTTTGAAACCCATCTAAGCCCGACGGCTAACCCCGGCGATAGTCGCCAACGGGCATTTACTGATTCTGATTTAGAAGTGTTGGCGCTGGTGGCCTCTGAAAAGAAACTCGGCAAACGGTTTGAAGAAATACAAGCTATGTTATCCAATGGGCAGCGAGGCAGCGCACCCGCTGGGGTGACTGCGCTTACCATCAATGAGCAACCACGGGCCAACGCATTACAGGCCCGCATTAGGTCACTGGAAGTCGAGTTAACCCACGCTGTTGACATGACCAAGGAACAAGTCGGCACAATCAACGAACTGCGTCGCCAGCTTGCAGAGGCCCGCGCAGAAAATAAAACCCTGATTGGGGAAAACGCGGTACTCAAGAGCAAGGGCAGCGAGTAGGGCAGTGGCGATCTATAGAGTTACAATAAGACCCGCAACACAACTATTCTCCAAAAATTGAGTAAAAAAATGAACAACTTAAGTGATGTTCCACCCTCTGGGGTCAAATATAGCATTGAAGGGATAGCCTTCTATTTTGGGGCACAACCATCTAATCTCCACAAATTATCTGGCAAGAGTGAATTTACAGTCGTTTACAGTCCTAGAGAGGGTTACAACTGGGAAGTAGTACGTTATGGTTTATTCGACCAAAAAAACGGTATCTCAGTCATTGATAGGCGAGGATTGCAGGCGGATGAAAAAGCCTATTTTGAAAACTTAAAGAGCATATCAAAACTCGACACTAGGACTAATTCAGTACTGGACGGGGAGGATCTATAACCCTTGCGCTACCGTTAACGGGTGAGCTGTGACCGGCAAGCGTTCTTTGTGGTGGGGTAATGATAAGTATTGCGCTTCATAACTAGGATCTACTACTTCCACTTAGCGCTCCACAAACCCCATTTCCAGCGTTTTCGCGTTTAGGTGGGTGCCGCACTTCGGTGTGACGTATCAGTCTTAAGCCGGTTGAGGTGGAAAGCGTCTTAGCCTACTCATCATAGGCAGTTGTTAGACACAAGGGGTAAGGGAATGTCGGACGTTAGGTAGATCTCAGTCAGGATAGGTGAACAAAAAACTAGCCCTTAATCTGTCAGGATATGGGATACAAGAAAAGCACCCACAGACTAGGGGTAAAGCATAGAAAATGTGAGTAGCATTGATTCACACTACCTGAATTAGGGGGAATACATGAATCCCGATGTAAAGGATATTCTGCTTGTCCTGTTAGGCGCGGCTGGATCTTTTTTGGGTACAGCTCTAACCTTATTTTTTGGATTACGCAGGGATAGACATGCCCTAAGATATGAAAGAAAAGTTAAAGAGTACGAAAAACTAATTGCTTTCCTCAGTGATATTTCGCGGCTCAATAATGTAATGTTTCTATATTTTGAAGCCCACATTTTGAAAGAAGAAGAAAAGAGACACGCTTATTTTGTTAATAATGTTGAGCCGATGTTGAATTTAATTAGCCAAGCTCCGTTTAATGGAATAGCAACCAATCTTATGACTCGGAACAGACGTATAGCAAAAAAACTGGTTCTTATAGGGAATCGTCTTGTGGATATTAGGCTAATGCTTGAATATGGGGTAAATGTTTACCAGCCCGATTTTCTAGCACAAGAAAAACAAAAAATAATTGACCTGAATAATCTTCTCGAGGGTCTATTCAATGATATTGAAAGGGATTTAAACGCATAAAATCTAGGAGGGTAAGTCTCAGACGAGATTAGTTTTGCTCCACATCCTTTCTTGACCTTGCTGACGCTGCTGACGATTCCATGCCAACCCTTAAACCCGCGTAGAAAGCCAGCCCTGCACCGGTTGCCCGGAGGCTTCTAGCTTACGGGCGGCCTCGTCTGCCTTGCGTTCCAGCGAGCGAGGAGGGCGGTTAAGCATGAGTTCGTCAGGCGGACTACTTCGGTAACATTGGAACAATTCGAACGTTATCTCTCTTGATACACCTGTTCACGGTGAACTGAAGGAGAGCGTTTGGATATGTCCAATGTACGCAATCTTGGAGCTATACACGAGATTTTCGCCATTCGTCCACATGCACATGAGAAAGAACTTAACGCCTATCTTGGGGCAGGGTGGGCGTTAGTCGATATTCACC
>JACDGI010000390.1:1487-7734 GCA_013821665.1 Anaerolineae bacterium | reverse complement strand
TGTCCAAAATGATCCGCGCGTGGTTGAAGTCTATCTCGGTCGTGGTCATTAAATCGATCAGGATAACCAGCGGACGGCATAATGAACATTTAAAAAATGAAAAGGTAATTATTCAACGGACGCGATATATCGCGTCTCTACACAATATATGCGGTGTGTAGGGACGGCATACATGCCGTCCGCGACCCTATTGATTACCGTCATAATTCGTTAAACGTCATTGTCATTATGCCATTCGCTGATGAACTGATTGCACTTAGGAGTGCTGTTCATGCTTAGTGTCTCAAATGTTAGTGTCAACTACGGCGAAAGCCGCATCCTGAATGATGTCAGTATCGAAGTTCCCGACGGCAAAATCGTGTGCTTGATGGGGCGTAACGGCGTGGGTAAAACCACCCTGCTTAAAACCATTATGGGCAACCTCAAAGTCCGCAAAGGGACGATCATCTATGAGGGCAAAGACATCACCAAGGTGGCGACGCATCGCCGTGCCCAGATGGGTCTGGGTTATGTCCCACAAGGGCGCGGCATTTTCCCATTCCTCAGCGTGTACGAAAACCTGCTGATGGGTTTGGAAGCTCTCCCCAGCCGCGAACTCAAACACTCTGCCGAAAAAGTGGAAGAGGTCTACGAAATTTTCCCTGTCCTCAAGCAGATGGGCAAGCGGGTTGCCGGAACGCTCAGCGGTGGACAGCAACAGCAGTTGGCTATCGGACGCATTCTGGTGCGTTCACCGAAACTCCTGTTGTTAGACGAACCGACCGAAGGCATCCAACCGAATATCGTAGAAGAGATCGAACATCTGGTGATGACACTCGGCAAAAAAGGTGATATTTCCATTCTGCTTATCGAACAATTTTTGGATTTCGCACTGCGTGTGGCCGATTACTGCTACGTGATGGAAAAAGGCCATATCGTTTCCGAAGGGAACACCACCACGCTCAGTCAGGACATCATCCGCGAACATCTGTCGGTGTAGAGAAAGTCGCTCATCAGTAGTCGATAGAAAAATGCAGAAGGTTGGCAAGTCCAACCTTTTTGATTCGGAAACTTCTGCAATTTCTTCAGATTCAGAAGTGCATTTTGTGTCGGAAATGTCGTCATAGTCGTCAGTGTCGTCACTGTCAGTGGGCGGTTTTGTGTCGTCGGTGTCGTCGTCGGAAATGTCAGTGGACGGTTTTGTGGCGGCAGTGGCGGCGGCGGCACTGGAATGCCATGAACGAAATGATGCTGTTGTTGCTGTTGTTGTTGTGACAAATTCGGTTTTGTGACATTTACAACATTTGGCTGCACAGATACCCCTAACCCCCAGCCCCTTCCACCCGTAGTAACAGGGGAAGGGGAGCAATACGGGAAATAGGATTTCCTAATGACAAGTCTACAACAGGGGATGAGTAAACGGGTTACATTTTGGAAGAACATTTTGTCACTCTTAAGGGCGATGGACGCTAACCATTTTGAGGGAGCGACGAGTCCATGATGGTTAGTCAATGGTTAGGAAAGCATTTGTCGGGTTAACCGAAACTAAACCTGATTACGAATAACCTGCACTAATGGAGTTGCCTATACACCTATTATCCTGTGTATACTGTTGGCGGGATGCAAAACAGCACATTCACGATAAGGACAGGGCAATATGAAGGTCATTCAGGTGGGCATTGGTGGCATGGGCAACGCATGGATCAACGCAGTATTGAAGTCGAGCGAAGTCGAATTCGCCGGATTTGTTGAAGTCAGCGAGGCCATCATTGAAGAACAAGCCGGGCGCTACAACATTGATCGCAGCCGAATCTTCAAGTCGCTGGGGGATGCGGTCAAAAAGATTCATGCCGACGCGGTGATTAATGTCACACCACCACAGTTTCATAAGGATGTCTCGTGCCTCGCGATGGATGCGGGCTTACCTGTCCTTTCGGAAAAACCGTTAGCGGGTACGTTGAGTGACGCGCTAGCTATCGTCCACAAATCCGACGAAACGGGTGTGCTGCATATGGTGACACAAAATTATCGTTATCATGTGCCCATACAAACGGTCAAACAGGTTCTCGATTCGGGCGAGTTAGGCAAGATCGGCGCAGTCACGGTCGAGTTCTTCAAAGGGCCACACTTCGGCGGCTTCCGCGAGGAAATGCCCTACCCGCTGATTATCGACATGTCGATTCATCACTTCGACCTCATGCGCTTCTTCCTCGACAGCAATCCAGTATCGGTCTACGGACGCAGTTGGAATCCGCCGTGGAGTTGGTATAAAGGTGATGCTTCAGCTTCGGTGTCTTTGAAGTTCGCCAATGGCGCAGTGGTCGCCTATAACGGATCGTGGTGTTCCAACGGGCAAGAAACGCCGTGGAATGCCAACTGGCGCTTTGAATGTGAAAAAGGCGTGGTGACACTCAAGGATGATCAGGTTTATGTCGAGCATTTGATGGGTGTGGAAGGCAGCGAGGGTTTCCGCAACAGTTTGCATGACGAGGTGGCACTCGTCCCGCCGTTCGCCATGGAGCGTGAAGCCCAAGCCTATCTGCTGCATGAGTTTTACGAGGCGGTGACCAGCGGCAAAGCACCGGCAACCACCTGTCAGGACAACATCAAATCCTTAGGCATTGTGTTCGATGTGGTGCAATCTTTTGCTACGGGTGAAGTGGTGCAATCGACCGTCTAGCCTCGTGTGACTTCGACGGTGGTGCTGCTGCTGGTTTGATTGCCCACCGCGTCGAAGGCCACCGCCGTAAAGGTGAAGGTTCCGGTTGCGGGCAGCGTATAGGTGAAGGTATAGGGATTATCAGTATCGGTGCCGAGGAACTCGCCATCACGGTAAAACTCGACGCGCTGCACCTGATAATCATCACCCACGTTCGCGTCCAATGTGACGCTGTTTTCCTGTGGATAATGATAAATCTTACCCGGTTCACCCGCGCTCAAGGTGATAGTGGGCGGCGTGTTATCCACAATGACCTGTACCGTCGCTGACTCCGCTGAATTGTCCTTATGCACAACCGTCAACAGCAGCGTATATAAGCCGCTGAGGCCGGTTGTATCCCATGTGCCGAGACTGGAACCCGGTGTAAAGGCGGTTTGCTGATTACCAATCTGCAAGTAACCGCTGGGGCTGGCACCTTCACCATAAGACAATTGGAAGTACTGCATATCCTCTGGTTTGAGGGTGCCACGAATATCCACTGCGCCGCCGACATACGCGTAAGGCTGTGGCTGAAGCAGTTGGACATCACTAAAGAGTTCGGGACGACTAACGTTATCATAACCGGTCGGCGGCAGAGGCAGGTTATTGGATTGCCACCAATCAGCCGCTTCCTGCGGTGGCACGAAAAACAACTTGCCGACTTGCAGTTGGTTGGGTGTGCTGGCTGTCGCCCGCTGCCCACTCTGGCTGTTGATGAGCACTTTTTGCCAGTAGGTATCCTGCTGCTGCGGTTGGAAGCCGCCAACTGTTAAGAACAATTCGGTATGCGTTGGGCAGTCGCCATTGGGCAGCAAACCGGAACGATCACACACACTTATAGACGTGACCGTATCAGGCCGCGTCCAATCTACATTGGGCAGCGAATCACGGTCATGGGCATATTGCATCAGACCGCGCCAGATGACCGCCGCGCCATCCATGCCTTCGGGATCAAGCGCCATCGCCGTATCATCGGTGCGCTGTAAATGCACACTGGTCACCAACTGGGGTGTATAACCCACCGTCCAATCCTGCGATTTATCGGCTGCCAAACCGGATACGACCGCGTTGGCGCGTGGCAATTCCAAAGCCGCCACACTGTCACCGAGGATTTGCCGCCGTTTGATCTGGTCAGAGAGAATATTGTTCACCAGGTACCCGACATCATGCCTGAAGATTACCATCTGATTTTGGGCGACCAGCTTATCGTCATACGACCAGATGGCTTTACCATCACCGTTCTCAATCCGCAGGATGGCAACCGGATTACGCTGACGGTAACCCTGCCCGATGGCTCGCGTGGGGATGCCGTGCATATCACCCATTGCGGCAAAAACCGAATAAGCATAAGTCATATCGAGAACCGAGACCGCGCCACCATGTTCCAGCAAGGTCAAATCGTAACGTCCATCTTCGCCCAGACTATTCAAGCCGATGAAGTGCGCCAACGACAGCACCGTACCCATGCCGCGCTCGCTGGCAATCTGAGCGGCAGGTGGCAACAACCAAGCGCTCATGGCATCGCGCAGGTTGATCGGCCCACGGAAGCGGCCATCAGGATTGGTCGGCGTATAAATGAGACCTTCTGCCGCGCCGGGGAATTTGCGCGGAATATCCAGCACCATCGTGGCGGGATTGGCCTGTGCCCGCACAAAAGCGGTGAAATATACAAACGGATATAAGGTCGGCCCCGGCTGCGAATCAAGTTTGGTGGCTGGTCCGACCATACTTTTAATCTCGCCAGTGGCCGCGTCCATGATGACGACAGTGCCCATGTCTGGTGCGCTGCCGCTGAGCGGTGCGGTGGTGGTCGGCATATAACCCGCCGCCGTACAGGGTTTGCCATCTTCGGCATCCGGTGAGGTAGCCTTGCCACTCAAGCGTGCCAATTGGATACGCAGGGTACACTTCGATTGGTAATACAAATCCAGATCGAGCGTGGTGATAATTTTCAAGCCGCCACGCGCGACTAACTCGGTGCCGTTTAACCCTTGGTCGTCGAGGATGTCCTGTGCCTGACGACGTGCATAGGCCACAAACTCCGGTGCGATCTGCTGCGGTTGGTTGAGTGCCAGCAAAATCGGTGTTTGAACGCTGGCCGCGGCGTCAAATTCATCGCTGGTGATGTCGCCACCTGTACGCATGGCTCGCAGTAAATCACGCTGACGACCACGCGCCGCCGTTTCGTTATCGAGGGGATTATATTGCGTCGCCAGTGGAATGGCCGCCAACATCGCCGCTTCATCTAGGGAAACAGCGGTCGCATCTTTACCAAGATACGTTTGGGCAGCGGCCTCAATACCACGTGCGCCGTTGCCATAATCAGCCGTGTTCAAATACCATTCTAAAATTTGTTCAGGGGTATAACGGCGTTCGATTTCCGTCACCAGCGCGATTTCGCGACCAACCGCATCACTATTGGGTGTGGATGGCATGGGCGCGATGACGCTGCGAACTAAGCGCCCTGTGAGTGATTGATCGGGCGGCAGAGGCCCGAACAGGACATTATCCCACAAGCGGGTGTAAGCACTAAAAATATTTGGCTGTTTCAGCGTCAAGAAATTGGGCTGTTCCGCACGGAGGGTGGCTTTCAAGACGAAGGCTGGCATCTGCGCCAGATTGAGCCATGTACTGCTGCTGGTTGATGAATCCGCCAAGAGGAGCGTTTCGCCGCTGCGGTCATAGATTTCCGTCAGGCCGACCAACGCGCCTTGCGATAAGCTGGTCTGTGGCGAGGGCAAATCACGGGTGGCATTGTGATAGATGGCGATAGCCCCGCCCAACGTGATCCCAACCGGCAGCACGCCCAACACCACGAAGGCCAGAGTCAGCAATCCCAAGCGCCAACGGGTGCGCGTTTGCGAGGTTTGTTTGCGGGCTTTACGGGCGCGTCGTCTGCGAATAATGTCGGCTGATGTGGTCACAAATCACCTATCAACAACTTGGTAGCCCTCATTGTACTGATTATTGGTAAATCGTACAGCCACGCTCATTTAAGCCCATCAGCCAAGACGGTTGTGTGCGAATCTTATTCCAGCGTAGATCGAGCTTTTCTAATCGCGGCAAGTTGTTGAGGCTGTCGGGGAGCGCCGTCAATTGATTCGAGCGCAAATCCAACTGTTCAAGTTTGCCTAATTTGCCGAATGATTCAGGCAGATTACGCAGTCGGTTATTACGCATATCCAGCAAACGCAGTTCATTCAAGTCGCCTATGGACTCCGGCAATGTCGCAATCCGGTTAGCATTGGCATGAAGTTCGCGCAAATGCTGCAACTGCCCAATCGAATCGGGTAAGGTCGTCAATTGGTTGTTGTAGAGTCGCAGTTCACGCAAGCCGTTCATACTGCCGATCCATTCGGGCAGCGCCGTGAATTGGTTATCGGTAATTCCTAAATAAGTGAGCTTCGTCAGATGAGCCATCGACTCTGGCAAGCTGTCGAGCTTGTTATCGCTGATGTACAGGAAATCGGTCAAGCCAGTTAAGCTGCCGAGACTTTCCGGCAAGCTCGTCAGCGCATTATGTCCGATGTCCAAGGTTTTGAGCCGCTTCAAATCACCGATGCGTTGGGG
>JACDGI010000390.1:0-1477 GCA_013821665.1 Anaerolineae bacterium | reverse complement strand
ATATACAACTGGCGCAGATTTTGAAGATCGCCAATCGAATCAGGCAGCACACCCAACGGATTTTCACCCAGCGAGAGAATTTGCAGGTTGGCTAACGTCCACAGCGACTCCGGCAGATGTTTTAAGTGATTACGCCGGATATATAGATGTGTCAGGTTATGCAGTTTGCCGATAGCTTCTGGCAGTTCCGCTAACTGGTTGAGATCCACATGCAGTGCTTCAAGCTGCGTCAGATTGACTAATGAAGCTGGCAGCGAGGTCAGTTGATTGTCATCCAGATACAGCCGTTTTAGCTGACTCATTCGTCCAATCGACTCCGGCAGTGATCGCAGACGATTGCCTGTCAAATCCAATTCGCGCAGTCCGGCTAACTTCCCTACCGACTCTGGTAGCTCAGTTAGGCCACAGCCGCGTAGCGAGAGCGCCACCATATTGCCGCTTTCCCCATCTGCCCGCACCTCACGCGGCGTATTGCCCGCCGACGATAATGCGCCTGTACGAATGACTTTCCCGATGTCCATCATGACATCCACATCGCTCATATTTTGTCACCAAATCCATTCCAAAACGACCTTGACCACATCATCCTGTTGGCTGCGAACGAGGGTGAAGGCTTCTTCAAAACGCGCGGCTGGAAAGGTGTGCGAAATCAGGCGTTCGAGTGGTAAGTGTTCTTCGACAACCAGCCGCACCGCTTCATCCCATGCGCCTGCACTGGCATTGCTGCCCATCATCTGGATTTCGCCATGAATAAGCAAGTTCCAAGGGAAGTTCGCCCGTGCATCCCGATAATCACCGATTAACAAAAGCTGTCCCTGCTTACCGATGATCTGCAAGGCATTCTCCAGCCCAACAGCCGTACCGCTGGCCTCTACAATGATAGGAAATGTCCCGCCGATTTGTTTTTGAAGTGTCGGGATCAGGTCGCCGCTAAGCTGCGTGAAATTGAACGTCGCACTCGCACCGAGCGATTGTGCCAAGGCTAAGCGTCCTTCGCGTCCGCCTACCATCATGATCTTCTCGACACCCGCCTGACGCAGCCACATCAAACTCAGCAGTCCAATCGGGCCATCACCGAAAATCAGCACCGCCTGATCTTTGGCTAACCCTAATCGTTTGAGGGCGCGCGTCACCACCGCCAATGGCTCAATTAAAGCCGCAGCCTTCATTGGAAAATTATCGGGCAAAATATGGATATTGCGTGCCTCGGTCAGAAAATATTCGCCATAAGCACCCGAATGCTCGAAGCCGACCTCGCCACCATCTGTGAGTACATTTTCGGCTACACAATCTTTACCGATCAGCAGCGAATCAACACCTGCGCCAACTGCATCGATACGACCTGACCATTCATGCCCCGGTATATTGGGAGTCGTGGTGCGCTCCCAACCAGCGATCATTTCCAAGTCCGTCGCACAGATGCCCACCGCAATCGACTTGATTCGCACCTGACCCGCTTTCGGCTCCGGCAGTGGCG
>JACDGI010000389.1 GCA_013821665.1 Anaerolineae bacterium | reverse complement strand
CTGCTTGGACACTCCACCGTAATGCTCACGCTGTTATGATTAACTGGTGCTTTAATCTCGACCATGCTCGTACTACATTGGCTCGTTTATATCCTTAGTAATTTCTGTGGTGGTCTACTAGACAGTTGATTGGTTCCCTCCATCGCTTGCGGGGGAGGGTTAGGGTGGGGGTTGGTATTCGCATTACTTTCTGAATATCACAGAGAACGCCAAGAGAATACAAAGCAGAAGGAAACAGATATGGTTGAACGGGGCAGTTACACACGGACAGAAATTTTCTCGCAGCCGGACGCATGGACGAAGACGCTGCACTATCTGACGGGACTCAGCGGCGAGATCAAATCATTCTTGGACGAAGGCCAGTTTGAAGCGGTGCTGTTTACAGGCTGCGGCTCGACCTATTATTTGGCACTGGCAGCGGCGGCTATTTGCCAGCAGGTCGTCCAGATTCCAGCACGCGCATTACCCGCTTCCGAAATTTGGTTGTATCCCGACTCGGCTTATTTGACCTCACAGAAAACATTATTGGTCGCCATCAGCCGATCCGGTGAGACGACCGAAACACTGCGGGCGGTGGCCTCTTTCCGTGAACGTGGACAGGGCAAAGTCCTCACGCTGTCCTGCTATCCGACCATGCCGCTGGCGAGCGCCGGACACTTAAACCTGATCATCGAAGCCGGTCAGGAAGACAGTGTGGCACAAACCCGCGCCTTCAGCACCTTGTATGTCGGCTGTGTATTTCTGGCGGCGTTGTGGGCCGATGAAACCAGCTTGATTAACGACATGGCGAAGCTGCCGCAAGCCGGAACTAACTTGCTGCGTGATTATGCCGATGTCGCCAAACAGTTCGGCAGTGATTTAAGCCTCGAACGCTTTTATCTACTCGGTTCAGGCCCACGCTATGGTTTAGCTGCTGAAGTCAGCCTCAAAATGAAGGAAATGTCGCTCAGCCACAGCGAACCCTTCCACTTCCTCGAATATCGTCACGGCCCGATGTCGATGGTCACGGATAAAACCCTGCTCTATGGCTTGGTGTCCGAAGCCAACCATGCCGCCGAAAAATTGGTTCTCACTGAAATGAAAGCACGCGGCGCACAGGTACTGAGCCTCAGTGATTCGGATGCCGATGTGCTGTTCAAGTCGGGCGTGCCGGAAGCCATCCGCAACGTCCTGTATCTGCCGGTGGGTCAATTGGTGGCCTTCGAGCGCTCGTTGGCGAAGGGACTCAACCCCGACCGTCCCAATAATCTGGAAACTGTCGTCCGCTTGGATAATAACGGCCACGCCTAAACCGCTTGCGCCGGATTGTCAGATGCAGTTTTGGAAACGTCTATTCCCGCTATGAGTAAAGGATGTCCAAACATGTTGAAGAAATCGGTTATTGGGGTCTTATTGAGCGTCATGATGCTGCTGGTGATCGGCGGCGTAGTCGGCGCACAGGATAAGACCGAAATCACCTACATGATGTGGGGATCGCCAGAAGAATTGGCGGTGTGGCAGAAGATTGTTGACGAGTTTGAAGTCGCCAACCCGACTATCAAAGTTAACGTTGATGTGAGCGACTGGACATCCTATTGGGACAAGTTAAAGACGTTGGTCGCGGGCGGTACGCCGCCGGATGTGTTCGCGATGGACGCGCCTCTGTACCCCGATTGGCAGTCGCGCGGTGTGCTGCTGAATCTGCAACCTTACCTCGACAAAGATCCGAAAGCACTCGACGGTTTTTATCCGGTGACGTTGGAAGCCTATAAGAAGGCCGACGGTTATTACGGGCTGCCCCGCGATTTCCAGACGATTGTGCTGTTCTACAACAAAGATATGTTCGATGCAGCCGGTGTGCCCTATCCAACCGACAAGTGGACGATGGACGATCTGAAGGCCAACGCCAAACTCTTGACCAAAGACACCGACAATGATGGTGTGATTGACCAATGGGGTTTCGCCACCGATTTGTATGACATGGAGTTGTTCTGGAGTGAAGCCATCTGGGGTTACGGCGGCGAAGTGATTAACCCCGAAGGCACACAAACCCTGTTGACCGAAGGCAAGGCGCGTGACGCGTGGAACTTCATCAATGGAATGGCCGTCACCGACAAGTCCATTCCTGATCCTGAACAATCCGCACAGTACGGTAATGATCCCTTTGCCGCCGGTAAAGCCGCCATGACTACGATTGGTCATTGGGTCGTGCCGCAGTACGCCGCGCTGCCCTTCAAGTGGGATGTCGCACCGATGCCCGCTGGCCCTGTCGGACGCGCCACCAGCGTCAACAGTGCCGGTTTCGTGGTCGCTAAGGACTCCAAGAATCCCGATGCCGCCTATGAATTCATTAAGTATGCCACCAGCGCAGCCGGTCAATCCAGACTCGCTGAACTCGGTTTTGCCATTCCGGTTTTGCAATCGGTAGCCGAAAGCCCGACTTACCTTGAACAGAAGTCCGCTCCGATTAACCATAAAGTCTTCTTAGATGCGCTGGCCTATGCCAAGCCCAAGCCGACCTTCCGTGGTTATGACGAATGGTCAACTGTGGTTGGTGATACCTTGACCACCGTTTGGAATGGTGATGCTAATATTTCGGACGCGCTTGACTCCATCAAGACCGCCGCCGATGAAGTTCTGGCAAAGAACAAATAGACATTTTCAAGGGTAGGGGCGCAAGGCTTTGCGCCCTTACAAAACCTCTTTGACCGAACTTTTCAATCGTCAGGACATCACGCATGGAATTAGGCTTAAAACCGCTGGGGCGGGAACGGTTGTGGGTGTTGCTGCTGCTCGCGCCAACCTTGGTTGGGCTGATCTTCGGCGCGTTCGGATCAGTGCTGGCAACGATGGGTCTGAGCCTCTTCAAATGGGATTTGTTGACACCGCCACAGTACGTGGGGCTGGATAACTTCAAAGGCTTGATGGGCGACGATTTATTCATGCAATCGCTCAGCAACACCGTGCGCTTCAGTTTCATTTATGTGCCAATGGTGATTGTGCTGTCGTTAGCGGTTGCCATGCTGCTCAACCGCAAAATTCATGGCGTGAGTTTCTTCCGCGTCATTTACTTCTTGCCGGTGGTGTCTTCAGCCGTATCTGTCGGATTAGTCTGGTTGTGGATTTACTCGAAGGATACAGGCCTGCTCAATTACATCATCGTGGGCTTAGGTGGACAGCCTGTCCGTTGGCTGAGTACGCAGAATGCCTTGTTCTCGGTGATTATCGTCAATGTCTGGGGCGCGATTGGCGAGGGCATGATTATTTTTCTCGCCGGATTGCAAGCGATTCCGCGCGAACTCTATGAGGCCGCGCAGGTTGATGGTGCGACCGAGTGGCCCATCTTCCGCCGGATTACGCTGCCTTTGATTACGCCTAGCATCTTCTTCCAGACCATTATCTCCACCATCAACGCCTTTCAAGCCTTCGAATACATCTACATTCTGACGCGCAGTGGCAATAACAGTTCAACCACGCCGACACTGGTCTATTCCATTTACCGCAACGGCTTCAATTACTTCCGCATGGGCACGGCCAGCGCACAAGCGATCATACTGGCGGCGATTATTTTTGTCCTGACGCTGGTCTATTTCCAGCTTCAGCGACGACTGGTGTTTTACGACTAATATGATCATGACACGCAAACAAACACTGGATGTGATTACCTATGCCGCGCTGATTTTGGGCAGTCTGGTGATGGTTGGCCCCTTCATATGGATGATTTCGACGGCGTTTAAGCTGCCTGCCGATCAATTCACGCGAGCCTTAATTCCCAATCCCTTTACGACGCAAAATTTTTCGCAGTTGTGGACGATCTTGCCCTTTAGCACGCTCATCTGGAACAGCTTCAAAATCGCCATGATCAACACCGTCGGCCAAATACTGACGTGTGCGATGGGCGCGTTCGTGTTTGCGGTGGTGCGCTTCCGCTTCCGCGAACTGCTGTTTATCGCGCTGCTGGGTACGCTGATGATTCCCTATCAGGTGACGATCATCCCCAACTTCATAATCTTCAAAGCGCTGGGGTTATATGGCACCCAAGCACCCTTATGGATACCGGCTTTTATGGGCGGCGCGTTCGGCACTTTTTTACTACGTCAATATTTCCTGACGATCCCCTTGGATTTGGCAGAAGCCGCGCGGGTAGACGGTGCATCGCTGCTGCGGATTTTCTGGAGCATTTATCTGCCACTGGCGAAACCGGCCTTGGCAGCATTGGCGATCTTCACCTTTCTCGGCTCGTGGAATAATTTGCTGGCACCCTTGATTTATCTGCCGAGTGATTTGCAACAGACGACGCTGCCAGTCGGATTATCCCTGCTGCAACAGCAGTACACCGGACGTTGGACGATCATGATGGCGGGTTCACTGGTGAGCATCGCGCCGATTATCATCGTGTTCTTCTTCGCCCAGAAATTTTTCATCGAAGGCATCGCCCTTTCCGGCGTGCGGAAATAAGAACCGGATTTTTTACCGCAGAGACGCAGAGTGATGAAATGGTGAAGGAAGCATCAGGAGTATTTAAGAACGTAGAACTGGATTTTGAAGCGCCTTTAGTGCGCTTGTCTGCTGGTTAGCATGATGGCTTATGGTCTTTTACATATTAAAATGGTAATCGCTGGCTAACATATCTGTTTTAACCACGCGAATTATCGTAGGGATGAGGCCTGCCTCATCCGCCGCCGATTTACCACTCTAATTTGTAAAACGTCATTAGCCCGATGCGAGACAACCAGCCATTTCCGTACGGACACACAGAAAAGCAGAGAAAGATAGTTACATGGCAAAGATCACATTTATCGGTGCGGGCAGCATCGAATTTACCCGAAATTTGTTGGGCGATATTCTCAACTTTCCTGAACTCAAAAACTGCACCATCAGCTTGCATGATATTAATGCCGAACGCTTGGATACTGCCGAACGTATGGCGAAAGTCATTGCGGGAAAATTGGGTGCATCACCGACAATCGAGACTCATCTGGATCGCAAAAAAGCCCTCGAAGGCGCAAGTTATGTCATCAACACCATACAGGTTGGCGGCTTTAAGGCCACGCTTTTAGACTTTGACATCCCGCGCAAATATGGTGTGCTGCAAACCATCGCCGACTCGCACAGCATCGGCGGCATTTTTCGGGCGCTGCGTACTATTCCGGTGATGCTCGACATCGCGCGGGATATGGAAGAAGTTTGCCCCGGTGCGTTGCTGCTGAATTACACCAATCCCATGTCGATGTTGTGCTGGGCAGTCTTCGCCGCCACCAAAGTGCCCATCGTCGGTCTGTGCCACAGCATCCAATATACGACTGAGCAAATTTCGGGCTACGCCGGTGTGGATTACAACGAAGTCACTTATCTCGGCGCGGGCATCAACCATGTGGCGTGGATTTTGCGCTTTGAGCATAATGGGCAGGATGTCTATCCGCTGCTGCGACAGGCTTACGAAGCCGGACGCATCCCGCCGGAAGATTCGGTTCGCGCAGAATTGTTTAATCGGCTTGGTTACTATGTCACCGAATCGTCTGAACACAACGCCGAATATTCGGCGCATTTCATCCCGCACGCCGGACAAATCGAGAAGTTCCATATCCCGATTGACGAGTACATCCGTCGCAGCGAAGAGAACATGACCGAAGCTGAGGATATGCGTGCCAAATTGCTGGCGGGTGAAGACTTTGAGATTGAGCGCAGCAACGAATATGCCTCGCTGATTATTCACTCAATGGAAACCGGACAGCCGCGCATCATTTACGGCAATGTCCGCAACGACAAACTCATCGATAATCTGCTAGAAGGCTGCTGCGTCGAAGTGCCCTGCGTGGTGGATCGCAACGGTGTGCAGCCCACGCGCATTGGTTCGCTGCCACCACAGTTGGCTGGTATGAGCCGCTTACATCTGGCGGTGCAAGAACTCACCGTCAAAGCCGCGCTGGAAGGCCGCCGTGATTATGTGCGTCAGGCCGCCATGCTTGACCCACTGGTCGCTGCTATCCTGCCGCTCGACCAAATCTGGGCGATGGTCGATGAACTCATCGCCGCGCATGGTGACTCCATGCCGGTGGGGATACGAGCGTAATACAAATACGGATTTAACCGCAGAGACGCAGAGAAAAAGAGAGAAAATGCAATTTGACATCCTCGTCGTCGGCGAAATCAACGCCGACCTGATCCTCAAAGGCGAGGTAACACCCGCCTTCGGGCAGGTGGAAAAACTGGTTGACGATGCCACGCTGACCATCGGCAGTTCATCCGCCATTTTTGCCTGTGGTGCGGCACGTTTGGGTTTGAAGGTGGCCTTCATCGGCAAGGCAGGTGAGGATGAATTCGGACGCTTCATGCTGCGCGAAATGCAAGGGTGCGGCATTGATACCTCCGGCGTGGTGATTGATCCTACACTCAAAACGGGTTTGAGTGTCATCCTTTCGCGCGGTAATGATCGGGCCATATTGACCTATCTCGGCACGATTTCGGCGCTGCGTTATGACGAAATTGACCTCAATTTGCTGCAACAGGCGCGGCACATCCATGTTGGCAGTTATTATCTGCTGGATGGGCTGCGACCGGACGTGCCAAAATTGTTTGCGAAAGCCCACGAGCTTGGGCTGACGACTTCGCTCGACACAAATTATGATCCACGCGAACAGTGGGCGGGAAACATCCGCGAGACATTGGCACACACCGATATTTTCTTGCCTAACGAAACCGAACTCGCCGGTATCAGCGGACAATCCAACGTCGGAAGTGGCTTACGCGCTTTGGGTGAAATCGTACCATTGATCGCGGTCAAGCAAGGTGGCGAGGGTGCAACCGCATGGCGCGATGGACAACTCACCCATCAAGGCAGCATTCCTGTAGAAGTGGTCGATACCACAGGCGCAGGTGACAGCTTTGACGCCGGTTTCATCTATGGCTATTTGAACGGTTATTCGTTGGAAAAAACGCTGCAACTGGCGGCGATCTGTGGCGCACTCTCCACCCGTGCATCCGGTGGTACTGCCGCACAGGCCACACTTGCAGAGGCTCAAGCTGCAACCACATAATGCCTGTGTTTTGTAGGGAAGAGGCCTGCCTCTTCCGCTAACCAATACCCACATCACCCAATTCGATGACGCGCTACAGTTCGCTGCAATCCCACATAAAACCGCAGCGCTCACAACGCACTTTACAGGCACGCCGGACTGTCGGTGCATTACAAGCGGGACACACCGTCGATAGGGTGTAATTAGGCAAGGGCATCGGCGGCCTCATCATCGTATAAGACGGTGCCGCCGGTTTGGATTGAACAATCGGTTTTGGTTTCGTCATCGCTGAAGTCTACCGCCTCGTCAATTATCCGGTTCCGATCATACCACCCAATGGGATCTTGACGGTAACCGTTGTTCCCACGCCAACTTGGCTATCGACCTCGATGCTACCTTCCATCGAATCAATGGCATCCTTGACGATGCTCAAACCGATGCCGAGACCGGGAACTTCACCAATGTTGATACCCCGGAAGAATGGCTCAAAGATGCGTTCTCGATCTTCAGTTGTGATGCCCATACCTTGATCCTGCACAGTGATGGTGATCGAATCTGAAGACAACTCGCCTGTGACCAAAATCGGCTCGTTCGGCGGCGAATACTTGAGGGCATTTGCCAGCACATGAGTCAAAATCAGGCGCATCAATTGCTCGTCCGAGTTCACATCCGCCACCTCCCCGTGCAGTTCGAGTTTCACCTCATGCTGGGCGTGGAGTAAGTCCTTGAGATCATTAATG
>JACDGI010000388.1:3198-7745 GCA_013821665.1 Anaerolineae bacterium | reverse complement strand
ATTCTGCACCGTAAAACTCGCCCATACCGGATCAGAATTCAACGCAAAATATTGGTACAACACCAATAGCGCGTGAATTCCAAAGGGAATAATCAACCATAACGCTGCTTTGAGCGTGATCTTTCTTGCCGAAAAAACATAATATGAGGTCAGCAATACCAATAATGGAATCAGCAGGATAATCACATAAGGTTGAACAATTGCCTCAAGTGCCAGCGCAACCGTCAGCACACCAAATGAACGATTATGATGCTCCCGCACCCAATCCTCATAACTGAGTACAATCACAATTTGCAAAATAATCGCTGCTGCGAAGTGCGGCATATACAACGCGCCCAGCAAATTAAACGCATCAATCAGCCAGAACTCAATCGGCCCAACCTCTGCCACCATCGACGGACTAATAAACAGCAAAAACCAACTGCATCCTACTGCCACTGTTCCAAACAGTGTCGCCAACCAGCGTTCGGATGGCTTCTCGAAGAAGTGACAGGCAAATGCCCATATCGCCAGCACCAATCCAACCGTCATCAGAAATCGCGCGATATGGAACATCAATGGCAAACTAAAGGGTGTGACGTGTGCGATAGCCCCTAATGCTATATAGAAACTTTGTACCAGTGGCAAACCGGGATGCGCTTCATCCGTAAACAGCAGATGATAATGCCACTCGCCACGGCTGCCCTCCCACATCTTCGCCAGATGGCTGTCGACATCGAACTGCGTACCGCTTGGCAAGGCCGCAGTACCGCTATATTCCCAACCGACCGGTGTACTCAATTGCCCCACCAGATAAGGCAGTGAAGTAATAACCGCCAGCACCAACGCAAATATCCAAATCGAAATGGGAAAACGCTTCATCAAGGCTGACATGCGCCACCTAAATCACCATGCGGATTGGTATATAAAACCACATCGAGATCATTAAACTTCTGCGTCGATGCGAGGGTGTAATGACTATTCAACCAACCTTCTGCCTCATCCAATTCAGGACGTTTAGCCGCCGCATATTGTGCCTTGGCAAAGTCGTAGACCACCCACCACACCCGTTGACTGCCATGACTCGCTGTTTGCACACAGGCATCCGCCGAGATATTGAGCGCTTTCTGTGTCGGCAGTGCCAGTGTATCGTCACTGCTGCCCGCTTTATCACCGATAAAATATTGAGGCAAATCACGCTGGTAAAAAATAACGGGCAAAGCTGTCAGCTTGTTCTCATGCACCACCACATCACCCTCTTGCCAATTTTGTTGGATATAAACACCGGCTGTTTGATAAGGTGAATTTGGAAAGGTCGCAATCGTATATTGGTAATACAACCCGATACCGACCATCACCAAACCGAGTACGGCAACCACACCACTTATCGCCTTCGGCATCCCACTTCGGGTAAACAACCACGCCAAACCAACATACAACATCAACGCCGACGGCAGCAGTGACCGTTCCAGATAAACAGGCTGCACTTGCGACACAATCCACATCAATAATGGCGGTGCCGCAGCTAACCACAACACAAATACAATCGGTCTTCGCTTCGACCGGTTGCGCGGCTGTCGCACCCACATCACCACTTGAACAATCAACAACAAAATGACAAATAACGAAGCCAAAAACGCGATCATCGACGCGGGGCTAGGGAAATCTAAACTGACCACTAAAAATGATCGAATAGTCAGTAGTGGAGTCGCGATGCTCGGTTTATCCAGCCAGTAATAGGATTGAACTTTGTGCAACTGCCCCGGCAAATTCACCAGCCACGGCAGATAGACCACCGCCGCTGTTATGGCTCCAACCACCACACCAATCATCTGTTGTCGGCGTCGCGCCAAAAATGGAATCAATCCAATGGCGACCAGATAAAAAGCCGCGAGCTGCTGCGTATACATCGCCAAACCCGCGAACAGTCCAAAGCCTAACCAGTAACGCCACTTCACCCACCATGATGCATCAACTGTTCGTGCGTTGTCGCTGCGCCATGCTTTGACGAAACACCAGCTCGTCGCCATCAAAAATAAGCCCAGCAGCGCGTACATCCGCGTCTCTTGCGAATATTGCACATGAAATGGCGCAATCGCTGTGATCAGTGCTGCAATCAAACCCGTTCTTTCATCGAACAAGGTTTTCGCTAGCAAATATATCACCGCGACCGTGGCAACACCATAGATCACGCTCAACAAACGAACAGTGAACGCACTTTCACCGAAAAAATGCATCCACACATCGAGCGTACTGTAATACAAAAGGGGGTGAATATCCGCCGCACCGCCAGCCACCGGAGTCAAAGTACCATAGAGCATGGCACTCAACCCCTTCTCTGCAAACAAAACGGCGAACGCTTCGTCATACCACAGCGCCCGCCCACCCAAATTAATAAGTCTTAACCCGATTGCCAGCAGAATGATGAGCGTAAAAGGCAGCCAGCGGCGGTTTGCAAATAACGAACTCATTGATCCCAAACGTCGATTTTCTTAACCGCAGCCGCACCCGGTCGCTTGAGAATGTACACCGAAAATTCGTTGATAGATTCCATGCTGATCATTTCCCAACCATCACGTCCCAATTGGTTCAAGGCGTAATAAATGGGCTGATCTTTCCAATCCTGCTTCGACTCACCATTGACCTTATATTGAATGCCATATGCACGTTTGACCTCAAGCGCTGCGTATTGCCACGCTGAAGAATCACCGTCACTGCGCTCGTCAGTCGTGGCTTTTTCGACTTTTACGGGCGAAAGTTCATCAAGTTTTTCCAGCCACTTTTGCGCTGTCGGATCTTCCTTAACTTTCATCAGCAGCATACGCGCCTTATCGTACTGCTTCTCATTGATAAGATCCTTAGCCAGTTCCAATTCCTGTCGTGCCATGCGATAAATCTCCTGAACAGATAAAGTGATGATACTTATAAAATTAGATTAGCATGAATTCAAGTGACCAGACCTTGACGATCTCGCGATTGACGCAAAATATGATACTGTGCCACGCAAATACCGACCAGCATCGCCGTTCGCGCCAGCACCAACGCCGCGAAAGGTGTCATCAGTGCTCCAGTGATTTCCCCACCGGTGTCGCCCGTCCGAATAAATAAAAATGGATACTCAGTGAAGGTCATCAGGCTCAGCAGTACCACAATCAACACACCATCGCGGTTTGGGAAGCACAACAAGATAAACGGGATAATCTGCACCAACCACTGCGGACTCCACCCTTGCGCTTGCAAGAAGAAAATCAGCAGTGAAATCCCGACGAACGCCACCAGCCCTTTAGCATCAAAGCGCCGCGTCCGTATGAACACGAAAATTCCCACCACCAGCGCTGCCCCCAACCGCAGCCAACTTGGAATCCTTGCTGGATTGCCCAGTGTAATCGAGGCTTTGGCTGTATCAAGCCGATCTGTCAGCGGCCCAAAGTTCCCAGTCTTATAATTTCCGTCGATTAACGCCCACACGGTTTCATAAGACGCTTTAGAAAACTGTGCCGTAATTGAAGGCATCGTCATCGCCGCGTTCTGCACAATGAAAACTGCATAGACTATCGCAATAAGTCCGACCGAAATAACAGTCGGTATCACGGCCCTACGTACTGAACGGTAACGCCACACCGCGCCCAGCATCACAATTGGCGTGAACTTCACCAACGTCCCCAGCGCGATTCCGACTCCCGCCAACTTGTCACGCTCTTTAATCAGTGCCCACACACTTAGCAGCACAAAGAACGCGATCACCACCTCGAACGACCAAAACACAAACACCAATGGTGCCAGCAGCACTGCATAAATCCATGCCAGTGCCTGCGCTGTATCCTCTGAATAAAGTTGCGTGGCAATCTTGCGGATTAGCACCAGATTACCGACATCAAACAGCATGAACACAAAGCCTAATATCATCGAAAAGCCCGTATAGTTCGGCTGCAACTTGTAAATCAGCACCGAGAAATACGACCACAATGGCGGGAACTCACTCCACCAATCGCGCAGCGGCAAACCGACTTTGTCCGAAAGTGATGCGATCTGGAAATAGGTCTGAAAGTCACCACCCGCCGCGATTCCGCGCTCGACCCCTTGCAAAATAAACGGCTGGTAGATCAACAACAGCAGCACCCGCAAACTGATAAATAACACCAGCAGCAGCCGGAAATCCGCTAACAACGCGTGCATTTGCAGCGGTGCTTGACCACTCAAAGGCTTCGACTTAGCCATTACTCACCGCCTGACGCACAAACACCACTGCCTGCTTATCCTCATAATCCAACTTCCACCCCGGTGCAGTGCGCAAATTCCGTGCCAAACCACTGTCGGCTTCCATCACCACATAATTGATTTTGTACTTATCCAATGTCGCGTCCCAACCCGGCGCACCGGATGCTGTCTCTAAATAATCTTTAGAAAGGAACGTATCACCGTACAAATCCGTCCGTCCATCCACAAACACCGGTTTATCGGGCAGCCAATAAATGAAGTACCCGCCCCAGTTATACGTATTAAACATGTTGCCAGATAAATTCGCTGTCTTGAGATGATCTGTCACTGCCACTGGCAAATATTCACGC
>JACDGI010000388.1:0-3188 GCA_013821665.1 Anaerolineae bacterium | reverse complement strand
TCCAAGACCAGCAGCACTTTCCCCAACGCCGCCAGCATAATCACGCCCACCAATACCGCATTCAACCGTGCCATGCGTGGTGTTACCCGCTTCACCGGATTAACCACCCAACCACGTTCACGCAGCACATCATCCAGATAATAAGTCAGCACGGGCGTTGCCACCACCGCAAACACCGATATATTGCGTCCCGCCAGCATACCCATAAACGCCGTGCCGGTCGTCAGCACAAAATCGGTCCAATCCAAACGTTTTTTACTCGCTCCCAACACCCCGATTAATCCGAGAATCAGGAATATAAAAGGCCACGTCTGCCGCTCATGGAAGTTTGGTGAATTCCACTCTTGGATGAAGTTTTGCAGTGCCCCGATACTCACCGTTTGGAACGGCACCGTCAGCATCTGTAACCCATACGGATTAATCACGATTGCCACTACCGACAGCACGGTGACAATCACCAGCTTTCGCACACCCGCCCACGGCACGACATACTCGCCCGTCGGGTTAAAGATATGCCCCAGCACTTCCCCTGCAATGGATCCAAACAAAAATATAAATCCGATGGAAAATCCCGCGTGCAAATTCCCCCACAAACACATGATTATAGGGATCAACCACAGCCTGTCAATCTTCTCGCGCTTCTGCAAATACAACAGATATAAAATCACTGTACTCAGGAAAAACGACAGCATTTGCGGCCTTGGAGACCAAAACACCGCCGCTGTTGCCGCACCCACTACCAGCGCGAATGCCTTCAGGTACACATTCCCCGAACTCATGCGATACACAAACCACATGCCACCTGTCGCCAGTGCTGCCACATAAATCGCCAATCCGAAGTTACTGGCCACTTGCCAAACCGCATACAGAATCAACTGCGATCCCCAACTGTGGTTGATCCACGCCTCACCCAACTTCGTGAATGAAAACGGATCGACTCGAATAATTCCGTTCGATAACATGTACTGCCCCGCCCGCAAATGCCACCACACATCCGTATCCACTGGAATGCGTGTCGCCAGCGCGAACATCAAGGCAAATAATATAATCGCAGCAGCCCGTTCAATCGTCAGTCGGCGCATAAATAGCCTCAATAAAATCGCGAATAACTACTCTATACTCTCTGTATTGAACTTGGCGTTCTTGGCGCCTTGGCGGTTCAAATGCTTTCATTCTTCACTTCGTATTCGCCAACAAATACAACAGCACCGGATCTTTCCGGTAATTTACCTGTGGCAAATACTGCCGCTCGATCTCCACCTGCAAAAATTGCGCGTAAGCGATATTGATTAACGTATCATCATCGCTCGCCAGAGGGTCAGTTTTCAGAGCATCTTCAGCCGCCTTCACTTCCTCGCTGATCAACCCGGCATTGCCGACTAATCCGGCCAACCGAGCCTTACCCAGATGCACCCACGCTTGCTCAACCGGACTAACCATCAGCTTCTCGGCTTTGGAAATAGCATCTGCCGCCCCATCCGAATCATGTTGAGCCATATCCACCAGCGCTTGAATCACATAACTGGGTGCCGCATCTAACGACGTGGATTGCCATAGTGCAACCGCCCCATCCACATCCCCATGCTGCAACAACCAAACGGTATGTGCCGCAACGGTCAATTTCGTTTGATCGACCGTCTGAGGATTGGCTTCCACAAAGGAGCCTAATTCAGTATACAAGCTGGCATCAGGATAGAGCATTAAAGCCTGTGTGTAAGCTGCGTTCGCCGCATCTGTCTGCCCCATTGCGCCGGAATATTGCCCTAACAAGATATAAAAATTCCACTCGACAGCATCCAGCTTAATCGCCTGTTGAACATCTTTTATGGCATCATCTTTTTCGCCTACTTGCCACTTCAAGGCAGCCAGATTGGCCCACGCCAACGCATAACCCGGATCAAGTTGGATGAAATGTTCATATGACTCAATGCCCGACTTTGCCGCCTGTGCATCACCTTTACTTGCGGCCATCCCGTATAAAAATCCCTGCTGCATATAGTACAAACTCAATTGCGGGTCAGACGCAATCACCGCATTCATATTATCGGCGGCTTGTTGATAATTCTTCGTTTTCGCTGCATCGGTCAAAACAGCCACATAATTGGTGTAAATCCCGCTGCTCCAAAAACCAGCAATCAGAACCACTACCCATATCCCCACCATCTCAATCGGATGACCAGTTTTCGCCCAAGTAGCGTTGACAAGTTCGGGTTCTTTAGGCACAAGCGCCAGCACTAAAACAACCAATCCGGTCAGTGCGATTGCCGGCATCATCGCTGGCACATCCGTCAGTTGATGGATTGCGAAAGCTGCCACCGCCCCAATCGCTCCCGCCAACACCAACCGTTCTCGTGCCGTCGACGCTTGCCAATTGGTTCGCATCGTCCGCACACCCACGAATAAAGTAACCGCCAGCGCCACCAATCCGAGGATGCCCAACTCTGCTGCGATATGCAGTGGCACATCATGCGCGTGGCTGTGCGGCTTATCGGGATGAATATCCGGCAGCCGAACTAATCCACGCCCAAAGGTGAACAAACCTTGTCCGGTGATTGGCTTTTCTTTGAACAATTCAATCGCCGCCGTATAAATATCGACGCGTAATCCCGCCTCTCGTCCCCGGTCAGAAAATGAACGTATGAAGATCACCGAAAACGCGGCGGCACCCAATATGCCAACCACAACAATAACCGTCACTGCGCTCTTAATGGTACTGGATTGTGGCCGCCACCATGCCAGCACATTGTTCCGTACACCCTGACCATTCCGTGCGATGACCAGCACCACCCAAATCAGCAGTCCGACAGCCGCACCGATCCATGCGCCGCGTGAAGCTGTCAGCACCAGAAGCACGATTTGCAAAAACACATACACGCCCAGCAAAATGCGCGTGAACTTCGCACGAGCGCTCAACAATCGCGAGAGTGTCAGCGGGGTAATGACGATCAAGAAATCACTCAAGAAATTAGGGTTTCCAAACACGCTCACGGGACGCGGCGGCGAAGTAAAGTGTCCTGCTGCGATCACCTGCCTAAGCCACATCTGAAGCTGCAAAAACCCAAACATGAGGATGACAAATCCGGCAATCAGAAGCGCATCAATAATCACCTCACGCCGCAGTGCACGATTGGCAATCAGATCGTGCAGCACGTACCACACCCCGATATAAACTGGCATGTACCACAATC
>JACDGI010000387.1 GCA_013821665.1 Anaerolineae bacterium | reverse complement strand
GTTCAGTTTGGTCGGTCAATGAGCTTCGTCGAAACCCGTAAAACTCCCGAATAGCTTGGCGATGTTCTTTGATACGACGACCACTCCAGTCATATTGATCGATCACTTCCTCTGGCAAATTTAACTGCTGGGCTATGTGACTGATGACTGCCCGTGGTAGCTCCGATGGCGCTTCAGGAAAGCGGCTTTCCTGTCCAAACCACTTCAACAATACGGCTTTACCCAACTGATTGTGCGGATCGTTACTCCCCAAAAACTCGATTTCTGCGGGTAAGAGGGTGAAGTGTTCAATGATCTCATCAGGTGACCAGTCTTGCTTCATCTCATTTTCTCCTTCAGATCCCAAATCGGTGGAGAAAGTTTTATGGATTTCAGCCAGATTACAACCTGTCCATTATTCTTTGGAAGTTCGCTCATCTTCCATTAACCAAGTGACCCCTCGTTGCACGTTTGTTAAACACACCCCCTTTAGTAATGACCATGCCTAAGCCTGTACCCGAAATGGCTCCCACATTTCCGGCACGATGGAAAGGTTCGAATAAGTGTTTCAAATCCGCTTCTGGAATACCAATGCCTTGATCCGCGATCTTGAAAATGAGAGTCGCATCCTCAACTTCAAGACTGATCGTAATCGAGCTGTCAGCCGATGAATACTTAACAGCATTTGACACGAGATTACTGATCATCTGCCGCATGAGCTTCTTGTCCAACGTGACCTCATACAATCGCTCATCACAAGTGTATATCAACCGCTGAGACCCATCAGGGCTGCCCTGAAATTCATCGATCACACTGCGACAGAGTGAATCAAGATCGATTCGGGTAGGATTAAAATCAGTGCGTCGCGCTTGCATCCGTGCCAGCAGCAGTACATCGTCCATAATGTCTCTGAGATGCCCCACCTGATCCTGAATCTTGAGTAATCGCTGTTCAATTTCAACGTCTTGTAATCTCTGCCGGTAGGCTACTAGCGTTTCAGTGATAGCCAGAATCGTGGCTAAAGGTGTCCGGAATTCGTGCGAAGCCATCGATACAAAACGCGTCTTCAGTTCTCCGAGTTCTTTTTCTTTTTCAAATGCATGGCGCAAGGTTTCTTCGGCTTTTTTACGCTCGGTAATGTCTGAAGCAACCACCAGCAGACGATCATACTCGCCATTGTGATTCTTGAGTGGGATTTTGGTGGTCTGGTAATAACGACCGAGGACGGTTTCTTCGGGAATGAAGACGGTTTGCCCGGTTTCCAAGGTTTCACGGTCTTTTTGAACGAAGAAGTCAACCTCGTCTGGATTGGGATTAAACTCGGCATCCGTCTTACCTAGCATGTCTGCTGGCATTAGGCCATGTAACTCGGCTTCATGATTGTTCACCAATTGGAAACGCCCGGCTCGATCTTTAACTATGATTAAGCCGGGTACGCTGTTGATAACCAGTTGTAAAAACTCATGCTGGTCATACAACGCATTTTCGGCTTGTTTACACGCCGTAATGTCCGTTGATACACCAAGGACATATTTTGATTTGCCATCCATGCTGACAATGGGAACTTTGGTCGTCTGGAGCCAATGTGTTTCGCCAGCAAAATTAGTTAGGGGTTCTTCAAGGAACAGCGGCTCCCCGGAGTCAATGACGTGCCGATCCGACTTCATGAAATCCACAATCTCTTTCAAAGACGGATTAAAATCGGTATCCGTTTTACCAATTAAGGTATCTGGCGTGGCATTGTACATTTGTGCAGCCAATCGATTGACGAGGACAAAGCGTGCATCGTAATCTTTCACGAAAATCATGCTCGGACTGGCATCAATGACATTCCTTAAAAAGGTGCGCTGCTGTTCGAGAGCGGCGGCATTTTGCTTGCGCTCGGTGATGTCCACTACGAAGCTCATCACCATAATGCCGTTCTTGGTCTCAATATAGCTCAACTCGATCTCAACCGGAAATTCGCTGGTATCTTTGCGTCTGGCGAACACTTCC
Source organism: Anaerolineae bacterium (assembly GCA_013821665.1). Taxonomy (GTDB): domain Bacteria; phylum Chloroflexota; class Anaerolineae; order Aggregatilineales; family Phototrophicaceae; genus CFX2. The sequence goes on along the minus strand of JACDGI010000387.1, from coordinate 5,790 downwards.
ATACCCACCTGCCGCACATGCGGTACCTCCATGTAGGTTGTGCGCTTGTGAAGGTGTACGTCGCGGACATAATCGGGTACAAGAATCTCCACCATTTGCCCCACAAGTTCGGTACGGTTAAATCCAAAAAGGTTTTCTGCTTGTACATTGACCAAGGTGATGAGTCCCATCTGGTCACTGATAATGGTTGCTACCGGAGCAGAATCCAGCAGCAACCGGAATTTCTCCTCGCTCTCGCGCAGCGCTTCCTCGGCTTGCTTGCGGTCAGAAATATCACGGGAAGACGAGATAAATCCCTCGATCTCTCCGGTCTTTTCTGAACGAATGGCGCGCCCAATGGTTTCCAGCCAGATATAGTGTCCCTGTTTATGGCGGAAACGGACAATCAGATTGATACTGAGGGGATTCTGTTCTATTGCTGCCGTCGTCGCCTGGGCTTTGGCAGTTAGATCATCGGGATGGATATAGTTAGCGGCAGGCTGATTGAGGAGTTCTTCGGGTTCATAACCTAAAACGGCGTGGACGGAAGCGGAAACATAAATATACTCACTCTCCGCATTAGAGCGCATAACCACATCCGTGATGTTTTCTGCCAGCAACCGGTAACGCGCTTCGCTTTCGCGCAGGGTTGCTTCTGCCCGCTTACGGTCAGTAATGTCTTGCATCAGACCCACCATATAATTGAGGCGACCATCAGCATGACGTACAGCCCGAATCGTGACGGTCGTGAAAATGAGTTGACCGTCTTTGCGAATATACCGTTTATCGATGGAATAGCCGTCAAGTTCGCCGGCCAGAACCTGCTCAAATTGCTCCAAATCGGGCGCGAGGTCGTCAGGATACGTTAATTCTATCCACGTCTTTTGGGTCAGTTCATCGCGGCTATAGCCCAACATCTCGCAGAGTTTGTCGTTGACCTGAATCCATCCTTTATCAGGTGAAGTCAGAGCCATACCAATCAGTGGTAGTTCGAAATACTGGCGAAAACGCTCCTCGCGGTCACTCAGGTCAAGCTGCGTCCGTTTCTGCGCCAACAGCGTACCGACCGTTAGTGAGTAAAGTCCTAGAATATCCATAAGGGGTTTTGAGGCAGGCGTTTGATGCAGCAGGTTATCGGCGACTAACCAGCCCAGACTCCGCGTTCCATTCCACAAAACAGACGCAGCGTTCCAACCCACCCCGACTGATTCCATGTCTTTATAGAGCGGCACCTGCTCATCAAAGTAAAAACGTTCAGCTCTCTTGAAGGCACGCAGCATGATGGCATTTGGGTCAGGAATAAACCGAATTGCTCGTTCGTCTGTGATTATTCCGTGTGAATCGGTGCCATAGGTTCCTTGGGCAGCGCCGTCTTGTTCATCATAGAGAAACAGGGCCAGCCGGTCGAACCCCAACCGCTCAAGCCCCAATTCAACAACGCGCTTATAAAAGATGTCCAATTGGTCAATTTGGGTCAATTCAATGGTGATTTCATGGAGCGCCTTCAGGCGGCTCTGGAATTCGCGTTCATCCGCTAATTTAGTGGTGAGCGCTTCTTCGGCACGCTTACGTTCGGTAATATTGTGGTTAACCGCGACGATGCTAAAGGGCAGCCCGTTTTCGTCCGTGACCAGATTGACTGACCCCAGAATGTGACGAATACTTCCATCTTTGTGGTGCTGACTGACTTCACCTTGCCACCAGCCCTGTTCGAACAGTTGCCGGGCACTGTGCTCACGGTCAGCAGGAGACAAGAACTCATTACCTAAGATGGTGACAGTTGCTTTGCCAACGACTTCCTCGGCACTCCAGCCATAAATGCGCTCTGCTGCCTTGTTCCAACTCTGGATGCGAAACTCCATGTCGGTGACGAGGACGGCATCACTGACGTTTTCCTGCAAGTTGGCATGATAACGAAGCTGCCGCTCCTGTGCTTTTCGTTCCGTAATGTCACGGATGGTACATACCAATCCATCGTCTTTGATATGTCCGATGCTGAGTTCCGCATCGAAACTTGTGCCATCTTTACGCAAGGTGCGGATTTCGATACTCTTGCTCTGTTTTTCAACGATTGTTGCCTGAAGAGTTTTTGTTACTCGATCAATTTCTTCTTCATGGACGAGCGAAGTAAGCAATTTGCCGAAATAATCATCCGGATCACAAGCAAAAAGGCTGTTGAATGACCAATTCGTCTGCCGGATTGTGAGGTCAGTATAGACTAACAGGATGGCATCAGTGCTGTTGTTCAATATTGCTTCGACACGCTCTTTAGCCGCGTGTAGTTCGGCTGTACGTTTCTCGACACGCTGCTCAAGTGTTTTGAGCGACTCTTGCAGCGCTTCTTCTGCTGGTTTGCGCTCGGTGATGTCCAGCGAGAGGATGAAGATACCTTCAGGTACGGGCTGAACACTTAACTCGAACCATGCTGCCTCGCCATCGGGAAAGATAAAGTGGGCCTCGAAGTGCTGCGGAATGCGTTCGTCCATGCACGTTCGGAAATGAGCGAACATCTCCGTATTTTCAATCCCCGGATAAAGCTCAAGTACCGTGCTGCGGAGAAGTACCTCTTTTTTCTGCCGTCCGTGACCGGCGACGGCATCATTCACATACAGATAACGCCAATCGAATCCGATGATCTCTGCGCCTTCCAACAAGTTATCAAGCAGGCGGTGATAGCGGTCTTCGCTGACTAATGAGGTAGAAGGAGTTGGCTGATTTTCATTGAGTAAGGCTTCAAGTTTAACCACTTGCGTTTGTGCATTTTTGAGTTGCTGACGTGCTGTAGCCAGTTTGGGGAGTAAATCTTGTCTGTTCGCTGACATACTGTAACTGAACCCTTCCTCAATCAGAATATTTGGCATCAGTGAAATCAGTGATGATTTCTATCAGTATAGTGCCAACGCTTCCTTCACCCTAATATCTGCTAATATTAAATAATGACATTTCTATCGAAAAACGATTATTTTTATGAGCCATTTGAGAGCATAATTGCAAAGCAAGCGACACCGTTCAACTCGATTTCGAGGATGGGCAGGTTATTCAGGTGCAGATTGACGCAGATTTGTCGTGTTCTTGAACATTGTCCCACATTTGGTACTAGCAACATCGACCCACGCCTGAATTCCCCATTTGTTTTCAAGAATAAAACAGGATTCGTTTTAGGATAGATGCACCAACACTTACCAAGCGATAAAGTCCATTCATGAAAACTGGCTAGTCTAACATCCGACATGAACTCACCTACCTAAATGTAAACCCGCTAAGTCACCTGTTTTATCTGTCCCATGCGCTGATAAAATAGACTCCATCCAAAGCCTTTCAAATGATCTGAGAATGGATAAAGTCATGATTGTTAACCCCACACAAAACGGTTGGGAGGTTATTTATCAACCGGCACACGCACTGCTAGCGACAAAGATCGCGGCTCAGTGGCGGGTCGATCAACGGCCTGAACGCTGGATCGAGACGCTGGTGGCGTTGGCTCAACATGATGATGAGGCTGGTGATTGGACAGGCAACGCGCATTTGACAGAGTCCGGCGCTCCCTGCGACTTTGCCCTGAACAAAAAAGCTTCTGTGACGCAACCCACAATGGTGGTGAACGAATTACAGTCAAAAGGGCAATGGGCCGCATTGCTTGTTTCTATGCATATGGGTTTTCTATATGAGGATCTAGGGAACGAAGCAGCCAAGATTGCGACTTATCTAGAGGAGCAGAATGAGAACCAGAAGTACTGGCGTTCGGCACTCAACGTTTCTAAAAAAGAAGCCGATGCCGCTTATGCGTTATTCCAATGGTGTGACCGGATGTCCTTAATTCTATGCAGACACGAACTGCCAGAAGCCGGACGTGCCTTAGAGGTGAGCGCAGGGCCAGATGGTACCCGTTACGATGTCGTTTGTAGGGATGACATCGTCAGCGTGCAACCTTGGCCCTTTGAGGAAAAGCAATTTACGCTTTCGGTCGAAAGTATCCAACTGGAACAACTTAAGTTTAAGAATGATGCGGACTTATTGAAGGCCTTGCAGAACACCCCGATTACTGACTTGAAATGGACATTCACTGAATAGAAAAAGTTAATCGCTTGCTTCAATTGCAAAAGAAACGTATTTCAGGAATATTTTTAACAAAGAATTGCAAAGAAAATCAACCGATTCTCTTGCAATATTTGGGGGTTTTATCGAACGTTTCTTTTGCAATTTGAAAATAGCAGGATAAGTATCCTCTCTCGGTGTGTTGGTTTTCACAAATAGCGCTACTATCCAATCGGTTTCTGAGGGGATATTTACCCAACTTGTGATAAGGTTAATCCCATAACAGAATAAATGTTTTAGCAGGGGAAGGTTTATGATCATTATCCCTGAAGAACGCGCCCTTGCATCTCCCTACATTGAGTGGATCGGACATGGCTATACCGTTGCAGATGGTCTCGAAATGCGTCCAGCAGAATATAACTGGCATCTCATCTTCACACGATGCGAGGGTGTCCTTCGCATTTTAGTAGTCGGTGCACTAGAGGAAGCACAACGGCTCAATTATGTGGCGGGTGCAGAAAGTTTGTGGATACGTTTCAAGGTCGGCACTTATATGCCACACCTGCCCGCATCAGCCATCGTCAATCAGGCGATCAATCTGCCAGAAGGTAGTGGGAACCATTTCTGGTTGCAGGACAAGGTTTGGGAAATCCCGAACTTTGAAAATGCAGATACTTTCGTAGAACACCTCACACGGGCGGGAGCGCTGACCTATGATCCACTCATACAAGTGGCGCTCCGTGACGAATTGGAAGATGCTTCAGAGCGTACCGTACGATACCGCTTCCAGCACAGCACCGGGCTGCGGCAAAATTATATCCGCCAGATTAAACGCGCTCAACAAGCGGTCGAACTCCTGCGTCATGGGAATTCTATATTAAACACGGCCCACGAATTGGGTTACGCGGATCAACCTCACCTGACTCGCTCGCTCAAACGCTTAATGGGCTATACCCCTCATGAGCTTGTGGCCTCTATTCCCCAGATCGGATAGGTTGCCGTTTTTTTCAAGACTTGGTTGCCATCCTTATCGTATGATGCTGATGTTGCTGGCAACAGTAACACTCTCGATTTCATTAATGGAGGTCGCTCATGTCTGATCTTGTATGTGAACTGATCGTCTCTCTGGATGGCTTTGCAAAAGGCCAGCGTTCACCCGGTTATTTTGGCTATTTTGGTCCCGATTTTGAGAATTGGGTCAAGACCAACAGCGCTCTTCCACATCGGACGCTCATCGGACGGAAGACGTATGAGATTATGAATGGATTGCCTGCCGAGGCACGGGACGAAGGATGGGAAACGATGACGAAAACGCAAGGCTGGCTATTCTCGAAAACCCTGACGAAGTCAGACTGGCCGGGGCTTAAAATCGTCAGCGATGGTCTGGTGGACTTTGTGCGTGAACTGAAGCACTCCGATGGTTCCGAGTTGCGGACACTGGGCAGCCTGTCGCTGGTTCGGCAACTGCTGATAGCGGGTCTGGTAGACCGACTGAAACTCGTAGTCTGCCCACTGATCCTCCCACAAACAGGTGCTGAGCCAACTTTCAATGCGTTACCCGATATGGGCTTCGACCTTGGGGTTTTCCGCATATTCCCCCGAAAAGGTATATTCCGCTTTTTTCAAATAGAACGCTCAGCGATTCTCAGAAAGTATACTTCTTGAAATGCAACGAAATGATGTCTCAATTCCTGTCTCAAATTGCTTTTTAGCAGTTTTTCTCAAATCGCTTAAAACTTTATGAAGCACTTGCAATTGATATTTTGAGCCACTCAA
>JACDGI010000386.1 GCA_013821665.1 Anaerolineae bacterium | reverse complement strand
GTCTTCGCTCTGGCGGAAAATCGTATCGAGGCGGGTGACATGGGCGAGGCCGCTGTCGATAACATCTCGCAGGACATTACCCGCACCGACACTCGGTAACTGGTCAATGTCGCCAACCAGCATCAGATGGGAATGTGGGCGGATGGCTTTGAGCAAGTTGTAAAACAGGATCAAGTCGATCATCGAGGACTCGTCTACGATGACGATGTCGGCTTCCAACGGATCATCTTCGTCGAGGCTGAAACCGCCATCCGGCATAAAGCCCAACATGCGGTGAATGGTGCTGGCGACTTGTCCGGTGGCTTCGCCTAAGCGTTTGGCGGCGCGGCCGGTGGGCGAGGCCAAGCGGAAGGTGCGCTTCTCGGCGAGGAGGGCATTGATAACCATCTGGAGGGTGGTGGTTTTACCCGTACCGGGGCCGCCGGTCAGCACTGAGATTTTGCTGGTGAGGGCGGCTTTGACCGCGCCTTGCTGCTGCTCGGTGAGGGAGACATTATTCTTTTTAGCGAGTTCACGCAAAAATTCCGGCCACTTGGTTTTCTTCCAGACGGAGGCCATCAGGGAAGGTGATTTGGCGATGTCCTTGAGACGCTCGGCTGATCCGATTTCAGAGTAGTAGTAAACGGGTAAATAAACGGCGTGTAGTTCGTTGCCATGTTCATCGAATGCAATCGTACTGATGAGTTCCTCGGCCTTGATTTGGACTTCCATCGCCTCGGTAACGAGTTTGGAGTTATCGACCTTGAGCAGTTCAGAGGTGGTATTGATCAAGACCTGACGTGGGACGAAGGTGTTGCCATCCTGCGCGAGTTTGTTGAGGGCGAAAAGTAAGCCAGCACGGATGCGATTGGGCGCGTCAAACTCGACACCCATTTTTTGAGCAATAACATCGGCCTTGATGAAGCCGATACCGAACACTTCGTCGGCGAGGTTATACGGATTATCTTGAACTTTTTTGACGGTTTCATCACCGTATTCGTTGTGGATGCGGACGGACATGCGCGAACTGATGCCGTAGCCTTGCAGGAAAATCATGGTGCGCCGAACGGATTGGTTCTCGCTCCATGCTTTGATGAGGGCTTTGGCGAGCGAGGTTTTCAGGCCGGGAACTTCCTCGATGCGCTGCGGAGCGGTATCCAAGATGAGCAGGGTTTTGAGTCCGAAGTGCTTGACGATGCGTTCGGCGGTAACCGGGCCGATACCGGGGACAATGCCGCTTGAAAGATAGTTGATGAGACCGGCGGTGGTCGAAGGCGGCACCGGATGAACTTGTTCGGCGCGAAACTGCATACCCCAGCGAGGGTCATTGAACCATGCGCCATCAAATTGAACGGACTCGCCGGGGGCAAGTTCCGGCATGGAGCCGACAACCGTTACCGTGCCGTCGCGGGCTTCTGCGCCGTTGCTGACCTTGGCTTCGGGGGTCATTTTGAGAACGGTGTAGCCGTTTTCGTCGTTATAAAAAGTGATGCGCTCGATGGCGCCGATTAGGGTTTCCATGTAGAGAAGTATAAAGTTGTCAGTTACAAGTTACAAGTCGCTTGGTGGGAAAAGTGTTGAGCAATGAATTTATAGTATTTAAAAATAATTACAGAGTGTTACAGATTTGTCGGAAATGTCGTCAATATCGGTATTGTCAGTGGGTCAAATGATACTGTTGTTGCATATGAGAATAGGTCTTTTTGTAGCAATGATTCAGAAAATTCTGCAAATTCGTCGGATTCGGAAGTTTCAAAGGCGAATTTTCCGAATCATGAGCTTATTTGAAAGCACTTTATCGAATAAGTATTGTAGAACAAAAGTGCGTAAAAGTCAAGTATTTATTCGCTCAGATCAAATTCCTTATCCACTATGTCTTCGGGCTTAAGCTCGCCTAGTGAATCAATCATAGGAAGGATTATAGGAGCTATGGATTTTGTGATAGAAAAGACTTTTTCCTCTAATTGACTATTGTCTTCTGGGTCTAAATCTTCCTCATCATTGTTTTGTAGGATTGCTATGCCAATCAGTACAAGAGCAAACTTGAATTGGGCTTCCATCAGTTTTGGCATTTTTGATTTAGGCGCAGTTTTTAGTTCATTGCGAAGATAAACGTTATCCATATTGATAAAAAAGTCATAAACCTTGTCGCCATTATCTATGACCTGTAAAGCACTATACTTATCAAAATTACGATCTTCCCATTGTTCTTCTCTTATCTCAGTTACTTGAGGGAGCGCAAATTGCTCTGGGACTGGACGTTTACCAGCCCCATCATTTAGAGGCGGTTTTTGAGGATCACCTGTTGTAGGTTCAATTTCTGAGACTACTCGCCTTATAAATTCGTTGGCGAAGGTGATACCTGTATCATCCTGAACTTTAGCAAAGTAATTTAATGTTTGTCCAAGTTGTACGTTTTCGGGCAGCTTGACCGTGACAGTCACTGTTCCGTTCCATAAATTTAATATGTAATCTTGGGTAAGCTTGCTATCTTGATATAAAGAAAAGTTACCGGGATACGAGTCTCTTCCAAAATAGTCATTTACAACATCCGTCTGGAATTGAACTCTAAATCGCAGATTTAAATGGGCATCTTTCGTAATGTCCTTGGGTAAAATGTTGAAAAAAGTTGGATGTCGCTTTCCCTCGAAAAGTTTTTCCGTATCTCCAACCGATTTTGATTTTAGGGGATTGCCAATATCCAAGCCTCTAATAAATAATTTCTCTAACGTGGGAGATTTCTTAAGGATGTTCTCTAAAACTTCCTGCAAAGGTTTGGAGTCGGAGAGATGGTTATCAATTGCTTCACGGCGACGGCGTTCCCGAAGTTCTTTTAGACCCTGATGGTTACTTAAAAGGTCGATCATAGCATCTTCGATTTCGTAATATAAATCCCCTTTACGAAGCCGATCTCGACTATTCATAAACAAATCTTCTCGCGCCCTGCCACTTATATTTGAGGCTTCAATAACTACTAAAATAGAATCGGCAATATAACCCATATTTATCCGATTGCTTGAAAAGAATCGCGGCGGAATTGAACCGTGAGTTTGACCGTTTATTGTAAAGACAATGCCAAGCGATTTTGTATACTTTTCGGATTTTTTCTTTTTGAATGCATATATATCCGCAGTCATTGTCTCACCCTTGACACTTAATTGATGAGACGTAGGAAAGTTATCTTCAATATTATCTAGGCGATCCTCTTCTAACTCTACTGTCACACCTGACATAACTGCCGTTGTTCTTTCTCCCCATTTATAGCCACGCTTTTCGTAGAACTGGATAGGTAATCCCGGTTTGGGAAGCAAGAATAAAAAATTGTAAAGTGGTGCTGTCAAAATTGTGGACTTAAAACCCGTCATCTCGTATTCATACATTTTGATGACTGTTCCCCATTCGAGGGAAGGTAACGGCACACCTTTACCAGTATCTGGAAATTCAAGTGTTTCTGATTCGAACGTCGGCACCATGCTATCTGGAGCTAAGTAAGTAAAAACTGAGCTGCGACGACCAGAGGCGTACTGAGGCTCTTCACGGCGAACGAGTGTAAATCCCCAAAATGGGGCGGATTTATCATTTTCATCTGTAATTTGAGGATGGCGACGAGAAATAATTAATTCCATATTGTGCTTACCACAAAATGGCAATACTCCTGTTCCACCCATATTGAATTTGCCTTGTACAAAATGGATTCGCTGTTTGTTTGACTTCGATAGCGATAACAGTGTATCAGGCATCCTCTCTGGCGATTGACCTTCTCCTCGGTCAAATACAATATAATTAGGTGTTTGCTTTCCGCCAGTTGCTATGAATCCAATTTGATCCGATAAAGTTCTTCTTTGTGTTAGGTTGATGTTGGCAAGATTACCATTTTTGATGTGGAAAAATCTTTCTATAGCCTCATTAATAGACTTGGGAGCTTGATTGCTTTCTGGATATATCCCTGCTAAGAGACATTCTCTCATTAAGACAGCATCAATTGAATTGACAAACTTTTCAACTATTGCTGCTGCCGCATTACCTTGTTGGTTGCCAATAGCGGACCAATTGTTGTCATTATCTCCAAACGCTCGCCAATAATTTGAATTATCCCAATATCCTGCTTTTTTTAGTATTTTAATAATGTCATCTTCTGTTTCGGCTGCTAAAAGGTCTAAACATAATTTCTTTGAATTCGCGTTTGAGTTAATCATTTTATCCAAGATCTAGTTGTGAAAATACAAACTACTTATTAGTGTAAGCTGAAACTATTCAAATGGATCTAATAAGTGTGAATATATTATGAAATTACCATCATTCACTTAGCAAAACGATATGAAATGGTATAACGAGTGATTGCTCATTAAGCAAAAACCTGCCATCGCAGGTCTCGAATCAGCTATTGGCTTATTGAGGTGAATATGTCAGAAGACCTATTTCTTACCCTTATTGGTTTTCCACCAAGGCAGACGAGGCTCGGCCATGCGGACGACCTTTGGATAAAATTGGCCGATACTGTAGGCGCAATCGGATTGGGCGGCCATGACTTTGTAGATGTCTTTGTAGGCGCGTGGGTCTTCGTCCGCATCGCCACCAATGAGCGTCACTCCCGCTTCGTGCAAGACATATTCGTGAGTGTTGCTAAACGCTTGCAGAGCCTGACCGCGACTATGGGTACGCCCTCCACCATGCGAAGCGCTGTTAAACGATTCGGGATTGCCGAGTCCGGTGATAATTTGGGTGGCATGACCCATTGTAGCCGGAATAACACCCTTCTGATTGTGATCAGCCGGGGTAGCGCCTTTACGATGCACATAACCATCATTAGTAATCCACATGCTGTTATGGCGGCTAAAAATACTTTCGGTGGTGCTGTAGGCAATATCGACACGTTCAGCCAACTGCTCCATCAAATAGACGTGCAGCCATTTATGTCCGGCCTCGGCAAAATCACCCGCCCAATTCATGAGCGCGATGTAATCCTGTCCATCGGAGCTGGTTGGATCAAGCGGGGCATCTTTAACCCCTTTAGGCAGCTCGTACATGTCATTTGCCAAGCCTTCATAAGCTGATGCTATTGTGCTGCCCACCGCGCGGCTGCCAAAGTGCGACAGCATCGCCAGATGACGTTGACCTTTATCCTTATTGTTTGCGGGGACATAACCAAATTCAAAGAAGTGGTTGCCATCGCCACAGGTGCCAAAGTGGTTACGGGCAATTTTCTTGATGTGCTCATAAACTTCTTTGCCAAACTCCGTCTTAAGATCGACTTTCTGATTGTAAAAGTCCATGTCAAAGACAATGGGATCAGGCTGAATCTCAAGCCCGAAACGCGCTTTATTCTTGAGGACATACTGAATAGAGGGTAGGGCTTCATCGAACCAGTCGTCATTGACGACCATATTGGTCATGGTCAAGTTGACACTGCACGAAATATCGGCACCCACATAGGCGGGAACCACCGCGTCACAAACGATGACACTGCCAACGGGCGGCTTTTCTGGTGCAACTCGATGACCATCCGGCATGAGTGCGCCACCCAAAACAAAGGGCATCGACATGATGGAATTCATATCGTCGATGGCGTTTTGAGTAATCAATGGCCTGCCGAACACTTTGTATTCCGCCAATTCCGACTTGCGTAAAATACTCGGCTTTTGTTTTTCGGCTTGATCGGCAATCAACTGGCTAATCAAAGCGTCAACCTGCTCGTAGGTGCTATCGCCTTTATTGATGAGATCAAAGACGAGCTTTTTGGATTTGACGCGGCTTTCAGTCAAACGCTGATTAATGGCGGCTTTTTCTTCAGGTGTAAACATGGTGTCACTTATTGTTGGTACAGATAGGGTCATTACGGATATTTACGGTTCAATTATAGCAGGAAAAAGAGCGATTGCCAGCGGCAAACCCATACAGTAGCACGCAGAATAAAGCTCGTAACTCAGCGATAACTGGGATGAGTGTCCATCAACTGATCGATTGGTGGCGCGAGTTTGACGTTACTTACGCGGCGTAACTCTGAGGTGCGCGAGGGTGCAGATGGAACATACTTGCGTTCTTTGCGGTAGGTGCGGTAAATCCAAATGGCGCTGAGTACGAAAAGAATCGCGTACATGCCCCACAGGATGACCGCTGGCGGGGTGATGCCGAAAAGCTGATGGAAGGTGTCGGCGGCGATGGGGATGTTGAACAGGTAGAAGTAATTGAGGGCAACCGCGCCAAAAAGTGTGGTCAGGCGATAGGATGAGGCCTTCAAAAGCACTTCCAACATCAAGAAAAGACCGAGACTCATGAGCATGAAGAAGGCCATCCACTCGTACATCACAATGATATTGATGTGAGGCGCGTCGGGGATCACATAAAAGCCCAAAATTAGGCCGGGAACGAGACCCGCGAATAAACGCCGGTAAAGGCTGTTGCGGTGATCAGTGTCGTAGGTGTCGGCAATGTTGGCGAGTGCCGGATTAAAGTCGTAGCAATTTTTGACGCAGCCGACGCACGGTTGGCAGTAATTGTTGGGGACGGTCACAAAGGGGGTTTGTCCATAGAGGCGTTCGACCGACAGAAGAGGGCATAAGGTACTGCACCAGCCGCTTTTACCTTTGAAGAAATAACCACCGACTAAGGCCGCCGCAAAGGTAAACAGGAGCAGTAAGCCAAGTGCGGGGCCGCTGCTGTTAAAGAGTTCTTTGCGAGTCGATACGATGACGACGAAAAGGATAATGCCGATGAGTGGAGCATAATTTTTGAGCCAATTGGGCAGGGTGAGGTTACGTCCGAAATTGAACATACGCGGGGCTTGGTTGAGCGCGGCCATCGGGCAAATGTTGCGCCAGATGCCGGGGGCGATGAAGAACAAAATAGGCAATAATGGCACGATCATGCGCCAGAAGATGAATAAGGTTAGCTGTGGACGCGTAAAGGAGGTGATGATGAGGCCGCAGCCGATGCCAACGGTCAGAAAGCGGCAGATGTTCCAGATGGTTTGCGGCACATGCTGCTTCATTTGTATGTAGTTAGGGAAGGTGGTTTTGTTAAACATGCTTCATTTCGTAAATGGACACTGTGTTCGATCATAATAAATATGATTTCGATGACGATGGGTTATTAGTCCTGCGTATAGGTTTGGGACTTTGGATGAGCGTTCGAACAATGCGTTGTTGGTACTAATGTCAGATGGATAAGGGGGCAAGAATTTAAATTTATTAACGATCCAATAGAGGGTTTCCTATCCATTTAATAGTCATTATCTTTGCGAGTTGCATGAGCCACCAGACATACGTATAATGCACCTACGGATGTGAGGGGTACAAAGTCATGTCGGTCGCCGACGAAATCAAATCCAGAATAGACATTGTCGATTACATACAAAAATTTGTACCACTTAAACGCGCCGGTAAGATGTGGAAAGCCCCTTGCCCCTTCCACAATGAGCGTACTCCGAGCTTCGTGGTGAACCCCGATACACAATCTTGGCGATGTTTTGGCTCATGTGCTGAAGGCGGTGATGTCCTTTCATTCGCCATGAAGCGCAATGGCTGGTCATTCGGTGAGGCGCTGCAAGAACTCGGTAAGCTGACCGGTGTCGAAGTCGAGAAGCAGTCACCGGAACAACGCCAGAATAGCGAACGGCTGGATACGCTACGCGGGTTAATGAGTACGGCTGCGGAGGAATACCATAACGCGCTGGTTCGTCCGAACGCGAATGTCGAAGGACAGGCGGATGTGCTGCGTTATACAGGCGAGAAGCGCGGCTTTAATGACGCGACGATCACCGCCTTCAAAATTGGTTATGCGCCGCCCGGTTGGACGCATATGCT
>JACDGI010000385.1 GCA_013821665.1 Anaerolineae bacterium | reverse complement strand
CCGTAGAACATGTCCATGAAGCGCTTGTAAGCCATTTTGGCGTTGGCGATAGCCGCCTTGCCGAGCAACTCACGATTACGCGCCACGATGTCCAGATCGCGTCCTTGTGCCGAACGGATGTTATTTTCAAGCATCCGGTCAATCATGACATCGATGCGGCTGAGGAAGAAGCTGGCTACCGAGGCAATGTTGGAGACATCACCACCTGCCGCCAAACGCTTTTCCAAACCACGAATGTAAGCTTTCGCTACTTCTTCGTAGTTATCCACCGCGAAAATCAAGGTCACATTGATGTTTACACCCTGCGAGATGGCCTCTTCAATGGCTGGCAAACCAGCGGGTGTCGCCGGAATTTTGACCATCAAATTAGGCCGGTTGACCGTCTTATACAGCCGCAGCGCTTCTGAAATGGTAGTGGCCGTGTCGTTGGCAATCAGGGGCGAAACTTCGAGGCTGACGTAACCATCTTTCTTGTTGGTGCGGTCATAAATCGGGCGAAACATATCCAACGCGTGCTGAATATCTTCGATTGCCAGCTTCTCATAGATGTTATAGGCATCCAAGTCTAGCAAATGGGTAATCGAATTATCATACGTATCCGACTCACCGATGGCCTTCTGGAAAATTGCTGGATTTGAAGTAACACCGATGACACCAAATTCATCAATGTACTTCTGCATTTCACCGTTATCCAGCGAATTCCGGTGAATAAAGTCCAGCCAGATACTCTGGCCGAACTGCTGCACGTCTACCGGGGGATTGGTCATTTTTTGCTCCTCTACTTATCCACCGAAAACATGAAAATCAATAAGTTGAATGCGGCAAATGAAAATATTTACAAAACCGCTCATAGACTATCAATAAAATGTACTTTTGCGTGGTGACAAAGGACACACATTATAAAAACAAATTATGACAAGCACCCATACTTAAAGTATACACGCAATCCGGCACCTTCGGTTACTAGAATGGCGTTAGAAGGTGATTAGTTTGCTTGTGTACTCGATTGTTCCTCGGCTTTACGTCGCAGTGTAGGCAGCGCAACGAAGGCCGTGAGCAGCGCCGAAATCACCAATAATCCGTTGACAATCCACGCGCCAACTACCGCCCCGGATTGTGACCCTAACGCCAGCAAAGGAGTCATAGATTGGATGGTTCCCCACGTATTCGCAGCCTCCGCCCTTTGCTGAAGCAGCCACCAGCCCGGTAACAAAATCGCGGCCATCGTGACCAGTTTAATGATGATAACCGGACGCATCAGGTTTAAGCCCCGGTACAACGGCCCAATAATTCCACCAACTGTACCCACCACGCCATAGACCGCTAGCGCAGCCACGACGGGTATGGCTGGTATCCATTGGCGGCTGAAAATCAGCGGCACAATGATAGGTACCGCCAGCGCGAACAGCACATAGAATATTACCGCACCGATACCCAATGCCGTCAGTACACGCAAAAAATTACGCCGTAACTGGATAAAATCGCGCCGTCCAATAGCCTGTGGCACAACTGCCTGAATATTATCGAACAGTGCCGAAGCAAAGGTCGCCGGAATCGTCAACGCTTTGAAGCCCAATTCGAGATAACCCGCAGCCGCTTTGCCCGCATAGATACCCACGATTTGCAGCGGGATCTCGGTGTAAAACGAGGCGATATTTTTATCGACTGCATTCAGGAAGCCGAAGCCCAAATAACGACGACTGGCTACTGATCCAATCCGCTGCACAACATTTCGGATTGGCGGATATGGCATGGCATAATCCCCCCGGTAACGCTGGTAAAACCACAGCGCCATGAAAAACGTCGAGGTCGAATAAGCGATGCGCGAAAGCACCATGCTTTCCGGCGAAGCGCTAATCATCAAAGCCACCAGCGTACACGCGAGCAGCACAAATTGGTTGAGGTTCGTTAGGATTACCAAGCGCCGCATCGAGCGTTGGCTTTGAAAAGCACTGGTGACTAAACTGTAGAGTAAATCCGGCAGCACCGTCAGTGAAAGCAAGGCAGCCAACCAGCCGATATGCGTATCACCGTTATAGGCCAATCCGGTCAGCAGCGGGCCGACCACAATCAGCACCAGCGTAATCCCAATACCCCAATACAGGGATACCTTCACATAAGCCGCCAGCAGGTTCAGGATTTCGGGTTCATCCTTCGCACCCACCGCCATCGGGAGCTGCGTACTAATGCTGGTGTTTAAGCCTGTGAGGTTGAAGGCTTGGGCGATGCTCAACACTGACTGCGCCAGCGCCCAGATACCATATTCGCGCGTGCCCATCAAACGTGCTACCAGCAACGCCGATAGGAACGTGAACAACGTAATGCCGACCTTGCCCACCTGCAAAATCAAGGTGTCACGGACAAACTTTTTGCCAAAAAAAGCACGGAGACGGTCAGAGGCTACCACAAGCGGTCTACACCATAGGCATCAAAAGCTTTATCAGCGCTAATAATTGCCACATTTTCGGTTATCGCTTGAGCAATGAGCATTCGGTCAAAGGGATCGTTATGATGAAATGGGAGTTTTGAAACGAGTGCCGTGTGACTAACTGAGACTTCGAGTTGTTTTATACCATTGATTCTAAGCTGATGAGGAAACAGAGTTTCAAAGGGTTGTTGTAAAGTCAATTTACCGATACTAACTTTAATCGCGATTTCCCATAGACTGACAATGCTCAAAAACAATTGATCGGGGTTATCGGTAATTTGATTACGTGCTTCTAGCGTGATCTTAGGACTTTTGCTGATAAACCACAGAAAGGTATGTGTATCCAACAATAGTTTCATGGCATGTAATCTTTGAAGGCCTCAAGTGGGGCATCAAAATCATCAGACATTTCAAATAATCCTTCTGCACTACCATACTGAGGATGAGGTCGTGCTGACTTAACTTCAATAAGTAATTTCATCTCATCGTCCATCACGATTAAGATGTCCTCACCGTTCTCTGCCGCATGAATAAGATCATCGAGCTTGATTTTTGCGTCTTTGATGGTGATTTGGAACATGTCATATTCTCCTACTTACTGAGATCCCGATTATACACCGCCAGCATTTCTCCTGCGACGGCATCTCACCTGCAAATTAAAATGTTGTGGAAAAATCTTTGGCGAAAAAAACGCGGAGACAATCAGAAGCTACCACAAGCGGTCTACACCATAGGCATCAATATGTTGATGAGGAATATCCAATAAATAATTCATAGCATGTAGTCTTTGAAGTCCTCAAGTGGCGCATCAAAATCATCTGCCATTTCAATTAATCCTTTGGCGCTTCCAGCTTTTCTGCGTTTCTTCAATGCATCAACCCGAACAAGCTGAAAGGTTTTATCTTCATCTGTCAAAATAAAAACCACTTCACCCTTTTGTACTGCTTGAATTAGATCAGCCAGCTTAATGTTTTTATCGTGGGCATTGACGATCATATTATTCACTTATTCGAAAACTCTCTGCATTGAACTTGGCGTTCTTGGCGACTTGGCGGTTCAATTCTGGACAGCCTGATTATACACCGCGAGCATTTCCCCTGCGACGACATCCCACGTGCGCTGCTGTGCCTTGAGCCGCCCTGCCGCGCCCATACGTGCCGCCAGTTCCGGATCACCCAACAGGCGGATAATCGCTGCGGGTAACTCTTCCGCCACTTGAGACTGTGACACCAGCAAGCCCGTCACTCCATCATCAATAGCATCTTCTGCACCGCAGTCGGTTGTGCCGATGACAGGCAGCCCTGCTGCACTCGCCTCCAGATGCACCAGTCCGTAGCCCTCAAACTTCCAACCGTCATTCATCGAAGGCATCACAAATACATCTGCGCGTCTATAATAATCCAGCAGCGTTTCCTCTGGCACACGCCCTATAAGATGCACTTGATTGCCAAGGCTTTTGGCTGCAATCATGTCTTGAACCTGCCGCACATAATCCGGTTCATTATCCAAGCTGCCGACAATCATACACGCCGCGTCAGGGAACTTTTCTAAAACCTTGGGCATGGCACGCACCAGCTCCAACTGTCCCTTGCGCCCCTTGACCGCTCCTACAGCCAGCAGCATCGGTTCATGCGTGTTCTGACTATGCTCAATCGACGCAAAACGTGCCGCATCCACCCCGTTGTTAACCACGACTGTCCGCAAACCGGACAGTGCTTGCTGCGCCACTTTCGCTGTGTAATGGCTGACACACACCATTGTGGATTGCATAAACGCCCGCCGATAAAACACACTGAACGGCCAGCGTTCATGTTCAGCCATACGAACAAAGCTGCCGTGTCCCGTAATCAACAGTGGACGCTTACCTGCCACAGCCGCACCGAGTAAGGCATAGGGTTCGGCCAGCACATGGATCACATCGCAATCCCGCAGCAAGCGACGCACATTCGAAATCTGCGCCAGTTGCTTCAGCCGGAAACCTTTTTCACGCCGTACCAGCGCCGGCAAAATCGGATGAATATCCACGTCCTCAAGTATCGAGCTATTCCAAGCCGAAACCACTGTGATGCGCACACCGGCCTTATGCAACGACTTCACCAGACTTAAACTGTACTGCGCCCACCCATGCCGCATGGACAAATCGGGCGTAATCAGACCTATGTGCAAATCTTTCCCATGCAAATGGTCACTTTCAAAAATTTCTGAATCTTGGAGTTCTTGGCGACTTGGCGGTTCAATCGCATAGTTGGTTCTCATGCCTGCGACTCCCGAATGCTTGCGAGGATATTCTGCGCCCGTGCCTCCCACGTATAATGGGCCATCACTTCGGTATAAGCCGCGTCCGCCAAGCGCTGCCGCAGTGTCGCATCATCCCGCAGTCGTTGGATGGCTGCCGCCAGCGCCGGTGCATCACTCGGTGGGACGAGCAGGGCATTTTCGCCGTCCGTAATCACCTCAGCGATGCTCGGCAAATTCGAGGCGATAATCGCCCGACCGGATGCCATGTACTCGAACAACTTCATAGGCGAGGTGTAATAAGCAAAGTGCGTCGTCCACGGCAGCGGAATCGCGCACACATCCAAGGCCGCCAGATACAACGGCACTTGATCCGGTGCGACCTGTCCGGCATATAAAAAGTTATCCAAACTTAATCCGATTTTCGACCAATGTTGGCGCAGCGCTTCGGCCATATCATCCGGCCCGCCGACCAACCCCAGCGCCACATCACTGGCTTGTGCCAGCGCATCCACTAACGTTCCCACACCTTTATCCGCCGACAGCGTTTGCAAGCGTCCCACGTAGCCCACGATAAACGCCTCACGCGGCCAACCGATTTTTGCCCGTGCCTCGGCTTGTGATGGCACATTGGCGAAGCGTTCTTTACGAATGCCATCATGCGCCACTAAAAACTTGGTCTTTTCTTGGCGGTCTTGGCGACTTGGCGGTTCAATGGATTGAATTAAATCTTCTTTGAGCTTGCGTGTAATCGGAATAACCGTACCGACGCGCCTCACCACCTGCCGCTGAATCCAGCGCCCACCGCGACCAATCGCCAGCATATGCGCCTCATACACCAACGACTTGCGCGGTTTAATTAAGCTCAGCGCGAACAAGGTCAATGTCTCGCGGCTGTAATAAATATCAGCACGGGTAAAGATTGATGCTAGCAGGAGGCTCAGTGTATAAGTCAGCGTTTGCACATAAAAGAACACCTGTGAGGCGCGTCCATTTTGCGGCACGAACTGCATCAAATCGAGGCAGGGCAAACGCCGCACCTTGAAGTTTTGTCGCACACCATAATGCGCCCAAACATCTTTCACCGTGCACATCTCAGCCGTATTTACCCGCCGGGGCACCCACAGCCGCACTTCGGCTCCCGCTTCGGCGAAGGCTTCGCAGTTCTGCATAATTTGCAGACCGTGTGCCTTTTCAGTCGGCAAACGCATATTGGCGAAATACAAAAGTTTTGGCATGGGCTACCGCTTAAAAATCGTCATAAGTTGATCGGTTAAATGCTGCATACTGTGCTGCTCGACGACCAACTGTCGCAGCGCGGCTCCTAATACGGCACGTTCGGATGATGACATGGCTGCTAACTGCTTCAAACGCACAGACAGTACTTCCGGCGACTCCGGCGGGATATAAAGCATATCCGCCCACGGCGTAAGCAGACTCTTGAAGGACTCGTTCGCCGTGACGACAGGCAAACCACAGGCCATCGCTTCCAAAACAGCCTTATCCATGCTGCCAGTCGCGCTCATATTGACCATCACATCCGCCTGTTGATATTCGCGCACCACTGCCTCGTAAGGCATTCCACCTGCGAATGTCACCGCGTTACTCAATTGATTATCAGAAACCATCTGCCGCAATCGTTCGCCATAATCCCTGTCTGATGGGGCGACTTCGCCCACCAGAATCAGCCGTATATCGGTCAGTCCTTGCTCGCGCAATGCTTTGACTGCCGCAATAATAATCTCCAGCCGCTTGACCGGCGCAATGCGTCCCACGCTGATGAGGGTAAAAAGACGACTTTCAGATCTCGCTTCCGCCTCGTTATTCCCTCCCCTGTTGCTATGGGGGAGGGTTAGGGTGGGGGTATTAGGTGGGGTCGCCGGTTTGAACTGCGCCGTATCAATCCCTTGCCCGATAATCTGCACCTTTTTGCTCGGCAGCCGGAAACCCTCGGTGGTGGATGTCACCACATGATCGACCAGTTTTTCCGCCAGTTGCAGCACGCGACCGGTGGCTTTATGTGCGTACCACAGTGTAATCGGCACATGATACAGCTTCAATACCGGCGCACCCATCACCGCGAACAACTGCATCATATGGGCAAAACAGGCCTCATAATGATGCTGCCGCAATAGTCCCAATAATATCCGATAAAACTCGAACGCCCGCCGTGCTTCACTGTAGCCCTTTTCCTTGCCGACCGAATACACATTGACATTCGATGCGACGGCCAACCGCCCCATCTTCATGGTGATGACATCGACTGCCTCGCAGCGTGCCGCCAGCCCGTTAATCCATATGGTGGTGAAGCCCAACACGGGATCATCCGCGTCGGTCACGAGGTTGAAAACGAGCAGACGCATCACTTGACCTTTTCTACTGCCGCCGAGAGCAGCCGTTGATAACCATCGACATAAGAGCCTTCCGAGAAGAACTGTTCGGCAAAGGTTCGCGCTCGTTGCGTCATAGCTTGTACATCATCATTGGCATACATGCGCCGCAGCGTATCCGCCAGAACATCCGGTTTTTCTGGCGGGATTAGATAACCTGTTACGCCATCCTCAATCACTTCAGGGATGCCCGATACACGGCTGGCGATCACCACCAAGCCACTCATCATGCCTTCGACCACCACGCGCGGCAGCCCTTCCGAAAGGGATGCCAAGACCATCGCCCGTGCGCGTGCCATATAGCGTGCCAATTCCTGCTGACCAACGCCGCCCACAAATGTGACGCGTGATTGCAGTCCTAGCGCCTCTGTCTGCACATGTAACTGTGCCACATAAGCCGCGTTTTCCGGCTTGCCGACGATCCACAAGTGCGCATCCGGAACGTCTGCCGCCACTTGAGCAAAGGCGGCTAACAACGTATGCACACCCTTACGTGGAATCAATACCCCCGCGTGAACAATATCGCGTGCTTCCGCCACCGGAATTCCGCGCGGACGGTCACGGAAAGCACTCACGTCCGTCCACGTCATAAACTGGATAACCGATTTTCCTGTTGTCCACTGCCCAAGCTGTTCACGTGTGCTGTTGGATACTGCCCGCAGCACATCGGCGTGACGGAACGCATAGGCCGCTGATTGGTCCATCAGCCAGCGATAGCCGCTGCGGAACGTCACCTGTCGCT
>JACDGI010000384.1:583-7795 GCA_013821665.1 Anaerolineae bacterium | reverse complement strand
CGTTTGACATCAGCCGGTTTGTGTCCGGCCTGTTGAAGCTGTGCCAGAATTTTATCGCCAGCGTTGTTGATGCTGGTATCGACCAGCGTGAGTCCATCGGCATCTTGGAGGGCATAGACACGTCCGGCGATTAAACCTGTGAATGTAAAAACTTGTGGCATCACCTGCTGCATGGATCACCCCTATCTCGATTTGTAATCATCCGTCATATTAGCATTATAGGGGCAAGGTGATGATTTCAGTGTTGGGTGTTGATTCAAATTATTCACAAACTGCACAGCTTGAAGCGGCTCGAAGGGTTTTGATGGCGGTTCTGAGGGAGCGAAGTGCCGAATCTGCGCAAAATGCGGCAAATGCGGCAAATGCGGCAAATGCGGCAAATGCGGCAGATTCGGAAGGGCATTTTATGTCGGCGGTGTCGTCAGTCTCGGACAGGGTTTGCCAGCGGCAAGTGTGATTGGCGGCGGCGGCGGCATCCGGGTGCCATAAGGATCATGATCGAAATGATGCTGTTGCTGCTGCTGTTGCGACAAGTACCCCTAACCCCAGCCCTTTCCCCGTAGTAACAGGGCAAGGGAGCAAAACAGGATCTATAGATATGATAAGGGATTTGGAGGGCGAGTGGGTTACTATTTGGAAGAACATTTTGTAACTGTTCGGCGGTGTTGGCGTTAACCATTTTGAGGGAGTGTTGTGCGGGGTGAAGTTGGGATATGGTTAGAGAAACGTTTGTCGGGTTAACCGAAAGTAAACCTTTAGCATAATAAATAGATAGCGATTCACTAATCCATCTACAATGGGATTAGAGAATATGAACAGTTTTGAGTACAACGTTAACAGCCTTGAATTGTTGAGTGAGCAATTTTCTGACCTATTGGAACCATGATATTGCTAAACGCGAATTTGAAATAAAGTTGGATGCAAATGAAGTTAAAAAAGATTGCCTTTCTAAGTGGTTTGATCGTTTTATTAGTGGTGATCATTCTACTGGTTTTACACGGCCAAGAATCACCGACTATATTGATTAACCCTCAGAATATTCAGGTTATTTCAAAAGATAATGTTATCCATATCAAAAAACTAGATCTTCTAAAGCCCCAAGGATTGATTTCTTTTGCCCCCCAAGGAACCATTTTTGTCACTACAAGTGGAGCGGAAATAAATGTATGGGACTATTCAAGGGGTAAATCAATTCTTAGCTTAAATAATGTATTCTCAATCCGCTGCCTAGCAATTAGTCCTAACGGCAATGAGTTTGCGATTGCAGACGGAAGAAATATTAGTGTGTGGAACATATCAGGGAAAAAAGAGGCTGTTCTCATAGGACACTTTACTGATGTGAACAGCGTTGCTTTTAGCCCCGATGGAAAACTTTTAGCATCTGCAAGTTTTGACCATACCATACGAATATGGGATTTAACAACGAAACAGACTATTAGCATATTAGAAGGTCATACTGACTGGGTAAATGTAGTCGTATTTAGTCCTGACGGGCAGCAACTCGCATCTGGTAGTCGAGATGGAACGGTTCGAATTTGGGATGTGGCATCTACACGTGAAATGAAGGTTCTTAACCTCAACCAATCCGAACCAAATGATTTATCTTATAGTCCAAGCGGTGACCTTTTGGCTGTTGCCTATGACGATAATGCGACACGGTTATGGTCTATAGTCGATGGCAAAATCATAAAAGAGTTCCAAGCAAGTCCTCAAAATGATTACATTGCCCTTACACCCAATGGATTGATTATGGCAACCGTCTCTAGACAAACTCGTTATGGGAGCGCCAGATTGCGATTTTGGGATACCGTAACGGGTGATTTATTATCAGAAATACCATTCCCAAATGCACTCAGTTTATCTCCTCTGGAATTTACGCCAGATGGAAAAATATTAGCATTTGGAATAGGAATTGGCGGCAACGACATAGAATTTTGGGGTGTGCCGCTTTCGGATAACTAGTTAGTAACCGAGCATAAAATGAGATTTGCGGATAGCTGACGACCGGTGACTTATATCTAATCAATATCGACTATCTTCACGGATTTTCAGGTGGGACGATTGATTGCAGTTGCGTAATTAATCCCAGAATTTCCTGCTGAACGGTATTCCATACAATATCAAGGTCAATTCGGAAGTATTCATGTACCATACGATTACGCATGCCAGCAATTTTTTGCAGTGGGAGGTTGGCGTTTTGAGTTTGTGCTTCCGCAGAAATCTGCTTGGCAGCTTCACCCATAACCTGAAATTCACGGATGACGGCACTTTGGGCCATCTGATTTTCTTTGAAATCGGCCTTCGTCATTTCAAAGGTGAACTGCTGTATCTTGCGGGCAGCAATTAATATATCGAGAAATAAAGCATCATCCCGACGCATAAATCACCTGCGCCGAGTCTAAAATCGCGTTGCGTCGAATGTAATTGGGGCTGGTTTCAATTTCTTTGCGTGTGATCAAATCAACCTTACGCCCGAAGATTATTTCCAAGGCTTCTTCCATACTGACCAAATCCAACAGTGTCGGATGAGCATCCTCGTGGAAGACAACCAACACATCAATATCACTGTCTTGATTGAAGTCGTCACGCAGGACAGAACCAAATAGCGCGAATTCGACAACCTTATATTGCTGGCAAAATGCGCGAATTTCCGCCATCAGCAGCGGTATTGTCGTGTGGACAAACTGTTCTTGGGCCATCATCCAATCTCCTTACAATCCAGTTTATACCACTTTTGTCTTATGGGTTGCCTAACTACGGTAGGCTTCCATCTCATCGCTCACTCGCCGATGGGGTTTTCGTTTGGTTTGAGCGAAGAGGAGTACATATCGTAGATGAATTTGTTCAGCCACCGAGCAAGCTGCTCCGGTGGATAGGGCTGTTCACGTTCTAACCACCAAACAATCGCGCCACAGCTCGCAGCAAGGGTCACATTGTAGCTCAGGTCGAAAGAGGATGAGTCGCGATCAGAGAATGTCTGACTGAAACATGAGAAAAAATGTTTTTCGGTCTTCTGGCGCAAGCGCTGCTCAACGAAAGGATCTATTTTGGCGGTGAGCATCACGCGATAAAAGTCGCCAAACTGTTGGAAATGCTTGAGCAGGTCAATGAGATTTGATGGCACTTCATTGGGATTTAGGTTGGCGATACCCTCTCGATCTTCGAACAATACGAATAACTCATCCATATACTGTTCTAGTAGATCGTATTTATCCAGATAATGACGATAAAAGGTGGAGCGGTTCATCATGGCACGCTCGGTGATGTCGCGCACTGTGAGGGCTGCAAACCCCTTCTCTACCGTCAGTTCGATAAAGGCCTGTTGGAGCAGTTTGCGTGTGCGATGAACGCGCGGGTCTTCAACTGCTTCTGACTTTTGCGTCACATTCTGCTCCTGTGTTGCATAAGCAACATCCACTGTCCCATTGTTGATTGACCCCTCATTCTACCATCTGCTACGCTCGGCAGCAGTGTTTTATCGTTTACGAAAGTGGAAATTCAATGAAAATTCTGATGATTGGTCGGGGTGTGATTGCAACACTCTACGCGCGGGCATTCGAAAAAGCCGGAAATAGTGTGACATTTTATGTGCGTCCGGGCAGGGCAGCCCAGTACGGCCCTTTCGTCAATTTGGAGATACGGGACGGACGCGTCAATTCCAAAATTTTAACCCATGAAAAGTGGCCGATCAGCATGCGGGAAGAGCTAAATGCCGACCATGACTATGATTTGATTTTTGTCAGCGTCAATCATAATCAGTTAGACGAAGTGGTCAGCTTTTTGAGTACGCGGGTGAGTAAGGCTACCGTATTAATCTTCAATAACGTCTGGGTTGATCCGCAGACCGCTGTTTCGGCACTGCCCGATGAACAGGTTGTGTGGGGCTTTCCGGGAGGTGGAGGGGGCTTCAGCGGCAGCACGCTCAAAGGCGGGTTCGTGAAGACCGTCTTTATGGGAAGTTGTGGAAACTCAAATCGCGGCACACGCTACCAGACCGTTCGCGAACTTTTTCGCAGCGCTGGCTTTTCGGTAACGGAGTCAAAAGATTTCCGTAGTTGGCTGTGGTTTCATTTTATTATGGACGCGGGACTCACGGTGCAGTCCTTGAAAGTAGGCGGATTCGTTACCGTTTTTAGCTCAGCCGCTCAACTTAAAGAAGCTTTTCTGCTGATGCGCGAGATGCTTCCTGTGTTGAAAGCCAAGGGAGATAAAACCGGTCTAGGCAGCATCATTCTCTTAAATCTTCCCGCCGGATTGCTTGGATTCATCTTACAGAAATTTCTTGGCGAGGATAGTCTGGGGCGGTTCCTTATGACACAAGTGGAAGCCAGTGGTTACGGGGGTTATGAGTTGACCGCCCTTTATGCCAGAGATGTTCTGACGGATGCGCGGAGACTTGGCGTTTCGCTGCCTCGATTGACGGCTTTAGAACCGGTATTTAAGGCAAAGTAACTCAACTGATGCAGCCTACAATCGTCGGAAAAAAGGGCGCACAGCCGTGCGCCCCTACCGAAAAACCAACGAGCGAGTTGCCTCACGGGTTGTAGACCTGAATGCGCTTGTCGGGTTGGCGCTGGGCGAGGCGCTCCATGTTGGCCTTGACCTGCCGCATAATTTCGGCTTCATCTACAGTAAATCAATCTTGAATGATGTGAGATTGTCCTGTTGATAGGTCAATGTGATACTTTTCGTTGTTGAAATCAATCGCCTCAACAAAGGTATCATAAAGGGTAAACCCATTCGAAAAAATATCCTTGCCGCCGCTAGACCAAATGATTTCGCCGTCGTAAGACACACGCGCAATATCAAGCTCACCGTGAGTAAGATAACTTTCGAGTTGAGGTAGGTGATATACACCGAAGCATGTCGCATGGTCTACTTGAGCCTGCCACACCATGTTCAGATCAGGAAGATGCAAACAGGCCAAGAACGAGCTGACTGCAACAATACAATGTTCGTTGTGGATTAAGGCTGACTTAGAATGTACTGTTGTTCCGCCACCAGAAGCGACAAGTAGACATGAATGCACCACTTCTGGTGAACCATATTTAACCCCGTGAGCGCTCACGGGGTAGTCACCCAATATGTAGCGTTTTTGATAGATGCCCATATATTGATGTCTAAGCGCTGGTTCATCCTCAATAGAGACGATATGTTGGTCTGCTTTAAGGTATAGCACGGAAAGTCATCCTCATAAGTATCTGATCAAAACTCTATCAAGGGTTATAGACCTGAATGCGTTTGTCGGGTTGGCGCTGGGCGAGGCGCTGCATACCGGCTTTGACCTGCGAGACGATTTCGGCTTCGTCGAGAGTCAACAGCTTACCATCCTGCATCAAGACTTTGCCGTCGCAAATGGTGGTGACGACATCGCTGGCACGGACGTTATAGACCAGACTGGCGGTCATACTGTGCAGCGGTTGGTGATGGATGCCGTTCAAATTCACGAGGATCAGATCGGCCAGATTACCGGGGTCGAGCGCACCGATTTCGTCAGGCAGACCGTAAACTTTGGCGCTTTCGCGGGTGGCGATATACAGCGCTTCAGGGATGGGCATGTTGGTTGCCAAGCCGCTTTCCTGCTTCTGGGTGAGCGCCATCAGCCGCAGCGACTCAAAAATATCCATCGTGTTATTGCTGACCGCGCCATCGGTCGCTAATCCCACCGGAATGCCATGCTGACGGAATTGAAGTACCGGTGCGGTTTTCATGGCGAGCTTCATATAGGTTTTGGGGGCATGGGCAAAGCCGACTTCGTGCTTGGCGAGGATGGGCATATCTTCGGGGAGTACACCGCAGCCGTGGGCGATGATGGTATGTCCATCGAGGATGCCGGTTTGCTCGCAGACTTGGATGGGGGTGAGGCCGCGCTTCTGGAGGCTGGATTGCGTCTGATCCATATTTTCCGAGGCATGGATGTGGATGCCAACGTGCAGTTGTTTGGCCTTCTTGACACAAGCCCGCAGATAATCATCATCGCATAAATAGGGTGAATGCGGTGCCATAATGGTGCGGATGCGTCCGTTGGCTGCGCCCTGCCAATCGCTGATAAATTTGCCGGTGCGCTCGATCATCTCCTTGCCGTTGCTGCCGAAGATGGCCCAACCGAGCAGCGCCCGTGTACCGGCTTTTTCAACGGCTTTGGCGGATTCATCCATGAAAAAGTAATGGTCGGCTACCGAGGTCACGCCGGAACGGATCATCTCGGCCAAGCCCAACTGCATCCCCCAATAGACATCCTCGGCTTGCAGATTGCTCTCCAGCGGCCACATATAATCGTTGAACCACTGCTCGATGGTTACATCTTCGGCCAAGCCGCGAAAGATCACCATCGGCACATGGGCGTGGGTGTTGATCAACCCCGGCATTGCCAGCAAACCCGTCCCATCAATGACCTGTTTGAAGTGGCTGGGATCTGCGCTGCCCGTCGGTTGCACAGCTTCAATACGGTTGCCGCCAATCAAAATATCATGTTCATACAAGATAAATGCGCGCGCATCGATGGTGATATTCAGGACGTTACAATTGCGGATCAGCAAATCGGACATCAATTTGATCCTTTGGTAGACACATAAAAATGTATTGTAGACTGGACTGGCTAAATTGTCCTAATCCAAAGTAAGGGCGCAAGGCCTTGCGCCCTTACAAACCGGTATCCAAGTGTTATCGGAGATGTTTGAGCGAAAAAATCTACCATTTTCGGGCAAAATCTCTACCATTCCGGAACTTAAGTTCACTTGTACCGAAACAATTTTTATACTAGATTGATAAATACGAGTGGTTCTTCGTCCACTTATTCAAGGAGCAGATTGATGCGGAAACAAGCAGGATTAATACTGATCGCAGCACTATGGTTGGGAGTCATGAGCATCAGCGCGGTCGCCGCCCAAGATAAAGTTGTTTTAAAACTCGGTGAATTCGTCAAAGGCGAGATCAACGCGAAAGTCCATGAAGTTGGCTACAGTTTCAGTGGCAAAAAAGGGGATATTATCACACTGGAAATTATGCCTGACCCCGCACAGCCCGATCTTGATCCGACGGTCGAACTGCGCGACAGTGACGGTAACACCCTTGCTACGAATGACGATTTCAATTATCCGTTGGCATTGGCGATTGCCAAACTGCCCGCTGATGGGGATTATGTTGCGGTAGCCGGTCGTTCGGGCGGTGACACGGGTGATAGTATCGGCGCGTATATGCTGCGTGTGAGTG
>JACDGI010000384.1:0-573 GCA_013821665.1 Anaerolineae bacterium | reverse complement strand
TCAGGCGATAAAATTGAGGCCAAGGTCAACAGTGATTCACAAGCACCGGCTAATATTTATATTATACGTCCCACAAAAGCTGGCCCGTTGGACATCACTATGACGCAAGAACCCGGTGAAAATTATGCGGGTTTCCGAGTCCTGCGCTGGGAAGCAACGGGCTATCCCGACACGCTGTTGAATATCGACAGCACCTCCAAGCTGACCAAAGTAACCGCTTCGATTGATCTGGAAGCGGATAACTACTACGTCATCAAGTTAGCACAAGTGGCTTACTCATTTGCTGATCCGGTTGATTATCCGGTGACGCTTGAACTAAAATAGGCCTTTAGCAGATTGGGGCGGTGCAAATCCGCCCCTTTGCGATAGGCTTGTCTTGTGCCCACTTTGTATATCGTCCCCACGCCCATTGGTAATTTAGAAGACATCACCCTGCGCGCGCTGCGTGTTTTGAAAGAAGTCCGGCTGATCGCCGCCGAGGACACGCGCACCACCCGCGTCTTATTACAACACTACGACATTCGTACGCCGCTCACCAGTTACCATGAACATAATAAACTCGCCAAGTTGGAT
>JACDGI010000383.1 GCA_013821665.1 Anaerolineae bacterium | reverse complement strand
GAAGTCGGCGGCGGCGATGGCGGCGGTGAACTGTCTAAAATGTTGCAAAAATTGCAAATGTTGCAGTTGTGAAAGGATGCTTTTTGTAACATTTCTCGCTTGTCGATGTGATTTCTTTGGCAAAATTGGCGATTTTGTTGGTGGAGGATTGCCGCCGCCAAGATTGCCAAGAAACCCTCACCACCAGCCCCTCTCCCTCAGGTTTTACAAGACGACACTTTTTGTGGATCAGCAAAGAACCCCACCCCAACCCTCCCGCAAGCGATGGAGGGAGCCAATTCAGGGAGGAATTCATCATCGTTTTTAAAAGTGTCGTCTCCTGAACCCTCAGGTAGAGGGGAGAACATGCACAATCAGCGGAACATGCAGCATAGGCGGCACAAGTTGTTTGTGCGGATTGTGCATGTTGATCGTGTTTAAGTGTAAATATGCGCGGTTGAGGCAGGCCTCAACCCTACAAATACAGTTATCGTACACTAGGTTGAGAGGCAATGGGTTACCATTTGGAAGAACATTTGGTAACTCTTTCGGCTGGTTGGCACTAACCAAATTGAGGGAGTGATGAGGGCGAGTATGTTGGTGAGTGGTTTGAGAACGGTTTGTCGCGTTAACCGAAAGTAAACCGGACGTAGAATATATTGATGTGTGGATGGTTTGATCGCCAGCGGATAAACCCGCTGGATAAGTAAATAAGGCCCCGTAAACGGGACTCAAAAGGCGAACGAGTGATGGATGAGGCAGAAATCAAGGTGACGCTGGCGAAAATCAAAGATGCTTATTGGAATCAGCGCCTGATTGACGAGGATTTGATTTGCGCTGTTCGATCACCGGAAATGATGAATGTGTTATTTGAACGCTTGGGCAGTGAGGATGCCGCCGTTTATACCGAAGCGGCCTTTGCCTTAGCCGAGATTGCAGGTGAAAGTGCAAAGGCGCGGTTGATTGAGTGTTTAGCCAGCGACCGTTGGCAAGTGCGATCTGCCGCTGCCGAAGGTTTAGGGCATTACGATGATTTCAAACTCACGCGACATCTCATTCCCCTGCTCAATGACCCACACCCAAAAGTGCGTATGGCTGTGGCAAGAACATTGGAATCGCTGCGTGATCCGTCGGCTGTTCCAGACTTGATCGAAGCGATTAAAGATCCCGACCGGCATATCTATGTGTATGCGGTTTATGCGTTATACGAAATCGTGAATGAGTACGAAATACCGGAACTCTTTCCGTACCTCAAAAGTGATGATGTACGGATGAGGGTGGCGGCGGCTTATGTGCTGGGAGCTAAAGGTGGGAAAGATGCTGCGCGCGGGCTGATTGATCTGGTGCGGGTGGGCATCAGCGGCAATCAACAAGAATTTGAACATGCGCTAGAACATCTGCTGTTGATTGAGGGGCCCATCATTGATGAGTTAATTGCTGTATTTGACGAGTATGATCCCCTTCTATGCCAGTTGGTTACACCGGTTTTAGTGAAAGTCGGCGACCAACGTGCGCTGCCCCATCTGATAGCGGCGATGGGCGCTGAAGTTGATGAGGTTTGTGACGCGGCGACGTGGGGCGCAAGTCAGTTCGGGAAGGCTGCGATTCCATTCTTGCTAGAGGCAATAAAAAGTGAGAATCCAAGACAGCGGAAATATGCGGCAAGAGTATTGGGCCGGATACAGGATGCCAGTGTCGTTGATGATTTGGTGATGCTGCTCAATGACAGCGATATGAAGGTGCGGTTGGCTGCGTTATCGGCTTTAGAGGATATTGGAGATGTGCGAGCGGTCGAATACATTATTCCTTTACTGCTAGGACAGGAACAAAATCTCGATGATGAATGGTTAACCGCCAGTTATGCGGCTCAAGTGCTGCGGGGAAAACTGGCTACGCCGGAGGGTTTAGAGGCAGTTGAGCGGTGGGAGCGTGAGGAAGGTGGGAATGGCGTGTGAGGTTGTGCCGCAACGGGCTAAAGCCACATTGCTAACCCGAAGACAAGTCCACTAAAGGGACTGGAAAGGCATGAATATGGATGAGGCGGAGATCAAAGCAGTCATGAAGCAGATTAGCGCTGCATGGTGGAATCGACAATTGATTGATGAGGATTTGATTAAGGCGGTTCGTTTACCTGAAGTGATGGAAGTACTGATTAAGGAGTTGGGAAATGAAGATTTCAGTGTTCGTAAGGATGCTGGATTTGCTTTGGCGGAACTTGTCGGCGAGGATGCAAAGGCTGAGTTGGTAAAAGCCCTATCCAATGACCGATGGCAGGCACGAGCCGAGGCCGCTAGCGAATTGTGGCATTATAAAGATCCTCAACTCACACAGTATCTCGTTCTTCTACTGCATGATAGTGAATTACCAGTTCGACTTGCGGCCGCAAGTTCACTATCAATGATGAGCGATCCAGCTAGTGTTCCCCATTTGATCGCCGCTATTGAAGATTCAAAAAGAAATATGTTTGATGATGCTTCTGAAGCATTGTACATGATCGCTGAAGAGCATGAAATTCCCGAACTCTTTCCCTATTTGAAAAGCGAAAATGTTCAATTGCGAATTGCGGCGGCTTATGCGTTAGGTGCAAAGGGCGGCAAGGATGCTGTGCGTGGACTGATTGATTTGGTGGAAGTTGGGATTAGCGGTGATAAACCAGAGTACGAGCGAGCACGAGATCAATTGCAATTGATCGGTGAACCAGCGGTAGAAGCATTGATTGAGGTGCTGGACAAACGGGATGAAGTGTTGAGCCAATTGGCGATTGAGGTATTAGCTCCGATTGGTGATCTGCGGGCGTTACCGCATATCATCGCGGCGATGAGCGATGAGGACGATCAAATTTACGAAACGGCGACATGGGGTGCAAGTGAATTTGGGAAAGCGGCGATTCCGTTACTGTTAGACCTTCTTAAAAGTGAAAATCCGAGATTGCGAGGGAATGCGGCTGATGCGCTAGGCAAAATTCAAGATGCTCGTGTGATCGAAAACTTAGCTGTTCTGTTGAACGATGAGGATGCAGAAGTAAGACGGAAGTTATTATTTGCATTATATGATCTTGGTGATGTATCGGCGGTTCATTATCTCTTGCCGCTATTACACGGACCTGCTCAAGACGAGAAAAATAATCGCACGACAGCGGGTTACGCGGCACAAGTTTTGAAATTCAAATTGTCCACACCAGAGGCTTTAGAGGCTGTGGAACGATGGAAAAAAGAGGAGGGTGTCAAAGGATTTTAGAAGTTATTTGAGTTCGAGCAGGGTTTCGTCGATTTCTTGTTGACGTGCGCCGGAAAAAGCACGATCATAGCCTGTAATAACGAAGCCACATTTTTGGAGAACGCGGAGCGAGGCGAGGTTATCACTGGCGGCGGCAGCATACAGCGGGCGAATGGTGACAATTTTTAAAAAGGCTTCGAGCGCCTGGGTGGTGATGCCTTTACCCCAAAATTCTTTGCCGATCCAATAGCCAATTTCGGGCTGATTGAACATCGTAAATTTGGCGATGTTACCTGCGATTTGCCCATTATAAAGGATGGTTTTGTTGACGATGGTGTCATCTTTCATGATATTTGCCCAATGAATATCGAAGGCATCGCGATCAAACGGATCACGCGAGGTGAAGGCTGCCATGTGGTTGGCTTGAGGGTCTTGCTGCTGGACGAAGAAAATATCAAGATCAGAAGATATAAGATCACGTAGAGTAACGGCAGCAATTGGTGAGTCGGGCATAGGATAACCTCGTAATTAAGATGATAAAGGCGACGGATGAGGCCTGCCTCATCCCTACGGAAATTCACTAGGTGATGATTACAAAGCAAGTCGTGAGTGTCAATTCGGCGCGGACGCAGCACGCTGAGTCCCTACAAAAGTCAGCTATTTGGAAAAGTTTCAGGTGATTGTCTCAACGAGCATTTCGCTGCCCGCTTTATCGTAGTAGGTTATGGTCATTTGGTTGGTGTCGAATGTCCACTTTTCGATACCGCTGTCGGCTAGTCCTTTCGACATTTCGATGTAGGTGGACTTGCCTTGCTCACTCAGTTTCATCTGATTCAAGAAGTTTTCGCGATTGCTGGTTTCCGCGACGGAGAGTTTCTCGTGAGCGGGGGGCGAGGTGACTGTATGACCCTGCTTGCCAAAATACTCGGAATGCCCATCGGTTAAATAGGAATCATAGGTTTCAACGCCAATGGCATGAAGGGCGCGGAGGTAATCCACAAGGGTTTCCACGTTACCGAGTCGATCATGGATGTCGTTGATTTGCTCTATGGTGAACATGATTTTGTTCCGTTGTAAATGCGACTATGGTCAATTAGCGCGGATGAGGCACGCCTCATCCCTACAAGAAGATATTGTACAGATAATTTGTTCTGAGCGGAAGTCAAGGCGGTTGTATTCAGATAAAGTAGCTTAGAAGGGTTGTATAAGTCGCACGATTGCCGCTTGACTCTTATTTTGACGGATGATACTATTCGTTCTCGCAACCGAACGGCTCACAACCTCAACTTCAACGAGGCAATGTAGAAAGCCGAAATTGAACGAATGGCAGCGAAAGCACCCTGAAATACGGGGAAGCTCGCTAACCGAGAGAGATTTGCGGGCGTTCTGTGGTTGAAGATCGCCCGTTTGCTTGTCTGGAAATTGGTTAATTTATTCGGAGCTAAAGTATGCCAACGATCAATCAGTTGGTGCGTAAGGGTCGGCAGGCGAAGAAGAGCAAATCAAAGGCTCCTGCTTTGCAGTTTACCCTCAACGCCTACAGCCAGAAGCGCACGCGTCGTCGTAAGGGCGCGCCGCAAAAGCGTGGTGTTTGCACCGTTGTTAAGACCATGACCCCCAAGAAGCCGAACTCGGCTTTGCGGAAGGTTGCGCGTGTACGCTTAACCAACCTGCTAGAAGTGACAGCTTACATCCCCGGTGAAGGCCACAGCCTTCAGGAACATAGTGTCGTACTCGTGCGCGGTGGTCGTGTTAAAGACCTTCCCGGTGTGCGTTACCACATTGTGCGCGGTACGCTGGACACCGATGGTGTAAAAGGGCGCGAACAGTCGCGCAGCAAATATGGTGCGAAGCGTCCTAAAGCAGGCGTGCCTGCGGCCACTGGCAAGAAGAAATAAGGGGTTGATGGGTTATGTCGAGAAGAAATAGTCCAGCAAAGCGCAAGGTTGCGCCGGATAAAAAATATAATAATACGCACGTTACCATGTTTGTTAACCGGATGATGTTCGGTGGCAAGCGTTCGACTGCGTTGGCGATCATGTACGGTGCGTTTGACTTGATTGAAGAACGCGCTAAACGTGATCCGATTGAAGTGTTTGAACAGGCTCTGCGGAACGTTACACCGTCGGTCGAAGTGAAACCGATGCGTGTGGGTGGGTCTACCTACCAAGTTCCAGTCGAAGTCCCGTATGCACGGGCGACCTCATTGGCGATGCGCTGGCTGCTAGAGACCTCACGCGGTCGCGGCGGCAAGAACATGGCAGAAAAGCTTTCGAGCGAAATCTTGGATGCATCTGCTGGTCAAGGTACATCGATTAAGAAGAAGGACGATACCCATCGTATGGCAGAGGCCAACCGCGCCTTTGCACATTTCCGGTAGGTTTCGTATCAAGCGGCGTACACATCGTACGCCCGTTGTCAGACAGATGTTGGGTAGTTTGAGAGTGTCATGGCTATAAAGACCGCAAAACTCGATCTCAATAAAGTGCGCAATATCGGCATCATCGCCCATATTGACGCAGGCAAAACCACGACCACCGAGCGCGTGTTGTATTACACGGGCATGATCCACAAAATCGGTGAAGTTCATGATGGTTCTGCTACAACTGATTATATGGAACAAGAACGCGAACGCGGCATCACCATTACGGCAGCCGCAATCAGCGCGAGATGGCATGATTACCAAATCAATGTTATCGACACACCCGGCCACGTCGATTTTACGGCTGAAGTGCAACGTAGTTTGCGCGTACTCGATGGTGGTGTAGTGGTTTTTGATGCGGTGGCTGGTGTAGAACCGCAATCCGAAACGGTGTGGCGGCAGGCAAACACTTATGGTGTGCCGCGCTTGTGTTTCGTTAATAAGATGGATCGTACCGGTGCGAACTTCCAACGCTGTGTCGATATGATTATCGAACGCGTGAACGGCAATCCGTGCGTGATCCAGATCCCTTACGGTGAAGGCGCGGATTTCGCAGGCATCATTGACTTGATGACGATGGAACTACTCACCTATGAAGGCGAGATGGGGATGGACATTTCACATCATCCCATTCCAGAAGCCTACCGTGAACAGGCTGAGACTCGCCGTCAGGAAATGATCGAAAAGGTTGTCGAAAATGACGACTTCCTGACCGAGAAATACCTGATGGAAGAAGCCATCAATGATGATGAAATCAGGGCTGCTATGCGCTCGGCAACACTGGCTGGTAAGATCCAACCCGTGTTGTGCGGATCATCGTTGAAGAATAAAGGTGTTCAGACCATGCTTGACCGCGTGGTTGATCTCCTGCCCTCGCCGTTGGATGTTCCTCCGGTGACGGG
Organism: Anaerolineae bacterium; assembly: GCA_013821665.1. Classification (GTDB taxonomy): domain Bacteria; phylum Chloroflexota; class Anaerolineae; order Aggregatilineales; family Phototrophicaceae; genus CFX2. The sequence continues at coordinate 1,278 of JACDGI010000383.1, read as the reverse complement.
TGTTCATCCCAAGACGGACGAACCGTTGACCCGCGCTGCGGACAACGACGAACCGACAGCGGCACTGGTATTCAAGATTCTGACCGACCCGTTTGTGGGACGGTTGGCATTCTTCCGTGTTTATTCGGGTGTGGTTCGCGCAGGCTCCGGCTTGCTGAACAGCACCAAGGGCGACAAGGAACGTATCGGACGTATTGTCCGGTTGTTTGCTGACAGCCGTGAAGATGTTGAAGAAGTACAAGCAGGCGACATCGCCGCGATCCTCGGTCTGAAGAATACCTTCACCGGTGATACGCTGTGCGATCCTGACAAGCCAATCGTCTTGGAACGAATCAGCTTCCCTGAACCGGTCATCGAGCTTTCGATTGAGCCGAATAGTAAGGCTGATCAGGACAAGATGGGTATTGCTCTGCGCCGCTTGGCGGAAGAAGATCCTACCTTTAAGATCGAAGTGGACGACAAACTCGGCCAAACCAAGATCAAAGGCATGGGTGAGCTTCATTTGGAAATTTTGGTTGACCGCATGATGCGCGAATTCGGTGTACAGGCCAATGTGGGCCGTCCCCGTGTGGCGTATCGTGAGACTGTTACCCGCCCTGTCCGCATCGACACGACATTCAAGCGTCAGTCGGGTGGTTCGGGTCAATACGCCCGTGTGGTGTTCGAGTTTGAACCCCTGAGCGATGAAGACCGTGCGAAACTGCTTCCGGGCGAAGAGAACATCTTCGAAGACGCTATTCGCGGCGGTACGATCCCGAAGGAATTCGTCAAGCCTTCATTGAACGGCGTGAAGGATGCTATGGCTGGCGGCGTGCTGGCAGGGTATCCGGTAGTCGGTGTCAAGGCGCGGTTGGTAGATGGCGCGTTCCATGATGTTGACTCCAGTGAAATGGCCTTCAAGATTGCAGGTTCGATGTGCTTGAAGGAAGGCGTTCAAAAAGGTGGCCCAGTGCTGCTGGAACCGACGATGAAGGTCGAGGTTTCAGTACCGGAAGAATACACCGGTACGATTGTCGGCGACTTGTCGGCACGTCGTGGCATCATCTTCGGTATGGACCCGCGTGGTGGTGGTGCAACCTCCATCCGTGCGAACGTACCGCTGGGCGAAATGTTCGGATATGCAACTAACATCCGTAACATGACGCAAGGACGCGGCAGCTTCAGCATGGAATTCGAGAAGTACGCGGTAGCACCTGCCCACGTTGCCGAAGATGTCGTCAAGAGCGGGCGCTAAAAGCAAGTGAATTCGGTAGGGGGTACGTCATGTCCTCCCTACAC
>JACDGI010000382.1:2022-7811 GCA_013821665.1 Anaerolineae bacterium | reverse complement strand
CCTTCGGAAGGCGGCATAAATCCGGTTAGCATCCGCATCGTTGTGGTTTTGCCAGCACCGTTCGGCCCCAGTAATCCCACGATTTCGCCTGTTTTTGCCGTAAATGAAATCTGGTCAACTGCCAGAAAATTGCCATAACGTTTGCTCAGATTTTGGACTTCAATCATCGTAATATTGCCTGATGAATACGCATATCACTCACTTGCATCCTACTTCGGCTTTCTCAAAAGCGTCAAGTAAATGTTAAGGCATTTGCACAAGCCCAAACCTTAATGCTTATACTTGGCGCTGAATGCCACCCGGTAAATACTCATGTAAAATCGACCCGCCAATAAACTCCCGCAGCAGCGATGTATCGGGAATCATATCTTGCTGTGCAGGGGAAAGGGGTTGTACCCAGCGCAGAAACGACAGCAGTCGATTGGCTTCAATATGGGTAGGCGTTCCCGGTTCCACTTGTAAGAGGAGCGGTTCAGCCCACGGTCGTAGCGCCGCCAACTCATACACGAGTGCCGAATTAAACAGCGCATGGGCATTTTCTTGGTAAGGGAAAATGTTCTGCTTCTCGCCTCGGCGGACACTTTGCCAGCGCCTCAATGTGTCGGCAGCGTTATAACCCCGATGTTGTGAGTCCCGCACGATGCGTCTTAGCAAACGTACGTCTGTTGTAGATACCCGGTTATGGATGTCAGTATTGAGTTGGGTCAGCGCGGAAACATAAATGCGATAAACTTTTTCTGACGGAATATCAGGTACGAGACCGGGATTCAGACCGTGAATACCCTCAACGATAATGATCTGGTTGGGCTTTAACTGTGCCGTGATGCCTTCACCACTTTTTCCCTTGATGAAGTCGAAATGCGCGAGGCGTGTTTCTTCGCCAGCCATCAATTGCAACAGATGGCGGTTGAATATTGGTAGATTAATCGCTTGTAATGCTTCAAAGTCATAATCACCTTTTGCATCACGCGGGGTCCGTTCGCGGTCAACAAAATACATATCCATCTCGACGGTGAACGGTTGTATGCCATGTGCCAATAGCTGGATTGCCAATCGTTTCGAGAATGTAGTCTTTCCGGATGACGAAGGCCCCGCAATTAAGACCAGTTGCACTTGGTGATCTTCATGTTGCTCACGGATGTCACCGGCGATTTGGGCAATAAGTTGTTCGTGGAGTGCTTCTGCCACCAGTATCAATTCTTGTGCCCGATTCTCGCGCGTAATCTGGTTGAGACGACCAATGTCTTCGACCCCCAATCGCGCCAGCCAACCATCAGCTTGCTGGAAAACCTGTACCAATTTGCCCACGCCTTCGATCTCCGGCAATTCGGTCGGATGTTCTTTGCGTGGATATTGCAGAATGAATCCGCCTGTGGTTGGTATGAGGCGAAACGTCTGCAAGTAGCGCGTCGATGGCAGCATATAGCCATAAAAATAATCTTCGCGTCCTCGTAAGTCGTACAGCGTCAAATCGCTGCGCGTTCGTTGCTCCAACAACCGGACTTTGCCATCCTCATTCCGTGCGGCAAACAGCGTCGCCGCTTCGTCACGTCCCGCGATGCGCTTCGTGATTGGATCATCACTGTTTACGATAGAGCGCATTTGCAGTTCAAGCTGTTTCAGCTCGTCATCGCTTAATTGTGGACGGTTGAGCATCTGGCAGTAAAATCCACCCTCAGGGATAGCATAGCTGACGCTCACCTGAATTTCGGGCCACAGTTCATCCACTGCCGTCGCCAGTAACATCACCAATGAACGGCGGTAAATTCGACCACCATCACTGCTTGTCAGCAATACCGGATCAAGTACCGCGTCCCGCATGATAGGGTAGGCCAGTTCGCGCAGACGACCATCAACGATGCCACCCATCAATAAGTCGCGAGGTATTGTCGTGTCAGTTTTGCCAGCCTCAATCAAAAATGACTCAATACTTGTCCCGATTGGGCCTTCTAGAATGAGCGTGTTCTTAATTGTCACTTGAACCGTTGTGCGGGGTTCCACAGAGCGGATACTGGGTGGCTCCGTTTTCGTTACAGGCATAACATGATCTTTCATTACTTCACTTTACTTTTTTCATTATAGAGCAGGGACTAATCAAAAGAAGCCTTAATCCAACGCCTCTCTTGATCTAATTAGCGTCTTCTAATCATTTGAGGCACGAGCCACCGATTTTGAGAACCGCCGGAACTTAGTGATATAATCCCCGCATCTCACCAATAAGGATAATCCATGCCACCTTATGACAAATATCTACAAGAGATTTTGATCGACGAACAAACCTTGCAAAAAAGAGTTGCTGAGCTTGGCGCACAAATCTCGGCTGATTACGGCGAACACGATGATCTTGTTTTGATCTGTATTCTCAAAGGTGGAGTGATGTTTCTGGTTGACCTCAGCCGTCAAATCGAGCTTCCACATGAAGTTGATTTTCTGGCGGTCTCCAGTTACGGTAAGGGCGTGCGCGAAACAACCGGTAATGTTCGCATTGATATGGACTTAGGCTCAAATGTCACCAATCGTCATGTCTTAATCGTTGAGGATATTATCGACAGCGGCGAAACGCTGCGCTTTGTGATGGATGTCATGCTCGCTCGTCATCCCGCCAGCCTAAAGTTATGTACACTTCTCAACAAACCATCGCGTCGGCGCGTGAATATCCCCATCGATTATGTGGGCTTCGAGATTGAGAATAAATTTGTATTTGGCTATGGTCTGGATTTAGACGAAAAATTCCGCAACTTGCGCTTTGTTGGCGTTGTTAATCTGGACGCTTTGCCAAAATGATGGACATTGTGCCCCGTCAACCACATCGCCCCCTCATCTGGCCCGACATTCTACTGGATATTCAAGCCTATTTAGCCGATGTTCCTGATGAAATTTATATCGTCGGCGGTGCTGTGCGTGACGCGCTGTTACATCGTCCGCTGCATGATATTGATTTGGCAACTTCCGGTCATGCCATTCAAGTTGCTCGTAAAATCGCCAATTACTTTCAGGGTGATTTTTTCGTTTTGGATAATGATCGAGATGTTGGGCGTGTGTTGCTGAATCGGCCAGAAGGTCGGCTGGTATTGGATGTCGCCCGTTATCGCGGCGAGAGTCTGCTCGATGACCTCTCAGATCGTGACTTTACACTCAATGCTTTGGCTGTTGATGTGAAAGCCGATTTGAGTTTATTGATTGACCCCCTGAATGGCGAAGAGGACATCAAAAAACATTTGTTGCGTCGTTGCAGCAATCATGCCTTATCCGATGATCCCATTCGTGCTTTACGGGCTGTGCGTCAGGGCAGCCAATTGAATATGCACATCGAATCGCAGACCTTACGCGACATAAAAGATTCAGTGAGTTTGCTGAGTAGCTCATCCCCTGAACGTATTCGCGATGAATGGTTCAAATTGCTATCCATTCCGCGTCCCGTAGCTGCCGTCCGCATTGCGGATACACTGGGCTTGGTTGAACAAGTTATTCCTGAAATTGTCGCCTTGCACAACCTACAAGAACCCGCGCCTTATACACAGGATGCGTGGCATCATACCCTTGCGCTCATTGAAAATCTGACCAGCATTTTTAACGTGATCAGTTACACCCGAACTGATCAGACCGCTGCCTCTTTTGGTTTGGGTATGTTAGCGATACAAATGGATCGCTATCGTAACCGTTTGTTGGCTCATATGGGTACGGTTTGGCCGAATGACCGAACCCATTCAGCATTATTGATGTTGGCTTCCTTGCTATATGACTCTGGCAAAGCTCAAGGCTTCGAAAACCACGAATCACGGGCCGCAACCGCTGTTGGTGTTCGTGCTGATGCTCTTCGTTTAAGTGTTGCCGAAAAATCGCGTCTCGTCACAGTGGTACGCTACCAAAACCTCGTCTTAACGCTCACCGATACCGAACCCCTTTCGATCTACCACTTTTGGCGAAAGTTGAACGATGCCGGTGTGGACGTTTGTTTATTGACCTTGGCTAATTATTTGGCGACTCACGGCTCATACCTGAAGCAGAAGGATTGGTTGATGCTAGTTGACCGTGTACGTATCTTGCTCGACGCTTGGTATGACAAACGCGAACAATTAGTGTCTCCGCCTGTTTTGGTGGATGGCAACCGCTTGATGGAAGCCTTGCAGCTCAAACCGGGGCCAATACTCGGCGAACTACTAGAGCAAATTCGCATGGCGCAAGTCACCGGCGTTGTAAATACAGATGCAGAAGCCTTAGCTTTTGCCGAAACTTACCTGCGAAATAAAACCTAGAGTTTGCCAAAGACCTCTTTTAGGCGCAGCACCGCATCTTCTTCAGGGACTTCAAAATGCATACTCATCGTAATCGGAGTGCGTGCCCCTTCACTCAAGGCCTTGACCATTTCCTGTGGCATAATCAGCATCCGGCCAAAAGCGTTAACGACCTCATCGGCCTTTCCCTGTTTCATAATCGCCGGTAATCCACGGCTGTCACCCCAATCGCTTTTGATGATGTGTCGTACTAATAAGCGCGTCAGGGACATGCGGGGTGAATAATGACCGCCAGTTTTCAAAAATCCCACCGAAAGATCCGCGATGTTGACTTCTTCCCACATATCCGGTTTCGGTCTTTGCAGCATAATCTCAATCGGGACGGGCGGGTCTTCAATCTCAAACGTATGAATGAGTTCGGAGGCAATTTTTTCTAACTGATCAAAATCAACCATTTTTACCCCTCTAAAGGTTTCTCATCGGGAACGACATCATTTTTCACGAAAAACCAAAGTAATGTATTACCATACCGCCGTTGATCGGTTGCCTTCAAGTGCTTGAACTCCACTGTTGTTTCTTCTGACGGATCAATCTGCACGATGTATTGTGTGTCTTCTGTAATCCATCGTTCGTTCGCATCCAGCGCTTTCATAACATCTAACCACAAATTCTTATATTGCGGTGGCGCGATGTACACAAAGTCATAATGTACGTCCGGTGCTTGGCTCACGACTTTGAGCGCGTCTGCCCGTTTAACAACGGCTTTTTCACTAAACTTGGTTGCGGTCAGATTATCCTGAATAGTCTGAATAGCGTTGCGCTCAAGATCAACGAATACTGCCTTTGCAGCCCCTCGGCTTAGTGCTTCGATCCCGACGCTGCCCGTACCTGCGAACAAATCAAGGAACACCGCACCATATATATTACGTCCGATAATGTTAAACAGGGCTTCCTTCACTTTATCCATGATAGGGCGCGTCGAATCTCCCGGAACCAATTTCAGCTTTCGCCCTTTTGCCGTTCCCGCGATAACCCGAATTGGCATATTAGTGTTGTGTTCCTTGTACTGCTTCTCGTACTGCGCGAATATTAGAAAAGGGCGTTGTCGCCATAAGAGCGCTCCCGGACGACAATATCAAACGGCGATTATTGGTCTGTGCCATCGCGCTGCGAATTTGATCCCGGATACTCGAGGGTGTCCCGAAATGCAAATGCTCGGTATGAGAAAGCCCCCCACACACCGCGTAGTTGAATTGCAGCTTACCTTGTGCCAAATCCGGCTCTGCGTCCTGATCGCGCCAATTGATAGCTTGCACCGGCAGTTGGCTGCATAACCGGAACATCGGCGCATCGCCATGCAACTGGAGTATGTTAAACCACCACTTTTCTTGCAGCGACTCAAGTATCTTGCGGTCATACGGCAGCCCGAATTGCCGGTATTCCTCTTCAGTCAACATATCGTAGTTCGCTTCTTGCTGACTATAAAAAATACCGGCGATGGGATAACGCTTCAGGGCATCCAAAAATCGCAGAGTCGTTTCAGTAATCGCATTC
>JACDGI010000382.1:0-2012 GCA_013821665.1 Anaerolineae bacterium | reverse complement strand
GCATTCAACCCTGTTTGTATGCGATCTGGATTGGTGCGAATATGGCGAATAAGCAAATTGCGTCCGCCGATCATCGCTGCCTGCGTTAACGGGCTGTAGATCGTCTGGATAATCGGTGTATCATCATTTCGTAACGCATCGGTAATCAGCCGCAAGGCCTCAATCTGACGACCTAGCGACCCTCGTGTGGGATCAAGCGGGCGTAAGTTCGTCCAGTCGAGCGAACGTGTTACAGCCCGTTTGATGGATGTGCGCGTGCCCTCTAGGTTTCCCTGCCATTCATCTTGCAAACCATAATCGGCAACCGGATAACTTTCTGCGGGAGTGACCTTAACGAAATCCCAATCGTAAGTTTGCTGGAACTCAATAGTCGAGCGCGCCAAATCCGCAGCGCGTTGGTCGTCTCCGGGCCAGTGTCGCCATAATGCTACCGGGATGCGATCAGTCGCTTCACCTACGATTGACTTTTCCAGTCTTTCGCGCTTATTCATATCTCACGGAATGAACTTTCATACTTTAAGTTCTGCCAAACGCTGCTTAATCATGCGTGTCAACATCATATAACGGTCATCATCTGGCGTATTCGCAACACGAATTTCTTCTTCACCTGTCGATGCAGGTCGTCGTGCCACAGCCGCACTTTCTACCAACTCCAAAACGATTTGGAATTGGGCGATAGCCTCTTCTTTCTTACCGGTGTCACGCAGCGCCAAACCTAATCCGTACAACGCGTCAATATTATTCGCATCCTGCTTAAGGATTTTCTCGAATTCAGGGATGGCTGTAGCAGCCTGATGTTCTCGTTGATAACGCCATGCGTGGCTCACGTTGGATGTATTGCTTGGGTTGCTGCTCATAGCTGACTTTGCCTCCAATAGAAATAGTAAGATTAATTCTACAGACCGTGAGGTGGAAACACAAAAAATTGTTTGATGCCAATCGCGCCAGCCAAATAAATTGATTATTGAACGGATATGAGAGTCGGTAAAGTTATATCTGCACCCAATGCTTGACCATCGGCATTAAAGAAGTCTAACTTTTTGCTGTCATCGCAGGTCGTGGTGCAGTCATATGCCTCGACATGAATCTGGTAATTTCCAGCTTGGATACCATTTGCCAGCGGAAAATCGTAAGAATCAGGGACATATTGCTGCGTATTCCACCGTCTCGTCGGATAGAAACCGGGATTACGTAAGTCGGTCTCACTCCATGTGCTTGAATCGCCATTGTTTTTTAGATAGAGTTTAACCTGATAGTTCTCGGATAAAAACCGTTGTGTTTGCCAGAACAGGGTAATCTCAAAATCATCTCCGGGGGCAAAAACGTTTTTGGTAAGTCGAAAACCATTCATGGTTAAACCGGTATTGCTTCTCATCTGTATGGAAAAACTGTCATGCAGACCGGTATTGCTCGGCTGATTGATATTGAAAAACGGATTTGGAATTAAGATAAGCAGGGCGACGAGGCCAAAGCACCCCACAGGCACAGCAATCAGACGCGCTTCATCTAACTTGAGCAGATCCAAATCTTCAATAATATTTTTACGTACTCTTCTGATCCTTCTCCACGTCACAAATAAGATCATCAGTAACACGACACCTGAGATGATCCAACTGCCTAAGCGCACATTTGTGCTTCCTAACATGATTGATAATTCGGAATTGCGGCGGCTCAAGGCTGGTAAATCAACTTGAATTAGGCCAGTACTCGGATCGGGTTGCAAATTAACACGCTGATCATCGATGGAGGCTCGCCAACCGGGAAAGTAAGCAGTCAAAAAATTGAGTGTGATTGGCGAAGTGACCTGCCGTACTTGAAATTGGTCACCGTGAATAAAATGGGCTAGTTCGCTGGCTTGGAAAGCAGATGTGAGTTGGTTTGGAACAAGCTTATTGATTGCGCCAGTTTGGTAGCTATCAATTAAATTGTGATTGAACGCAACATTACCCACGAGACTCGAAGGAATAGCTTCTCCGGCAGGTAATACCGCAACCCCATAACCCTGCTGCTCA
>JACDGI010000381.1 GCA_013821665.1 Anaerolineae bacterium | reverse complement strand
CGTGTATAGTGTGGCCCTTCGAGGATTCCGTCGGCATGACTGTCGGCATCGGCTGCACCTTCCGCCCCCAGCACACCCGGAATGTGACGGATCACCGCGTCGATGATCACCATCGCGGGTAGTTCGCCGCCCGTCAGCACATAATCACCGATGCTGATTTCGTCGGTAGCGACTAGTTGCCGCACACGGTCATCAATGCCTTCGTAGCGACCACATACCATGATGATTTGCGGATACTGCGCCAGTTCCTTAGCAATGTCGTGTGAGAACACACGGCCTTGTGGTGTCATCAGGATCACGGGTGTACCAGCAGGTGCGCCGTCGAGTGCCGCTTCCACCGCTTTAGCGACAGGCTCGGCCTTCATAATCATGCCGCCACCGCCACCATACGGAATATCATCCGCCGTATTGTGTTTGTCGGTGGTGTAATCACGGATGTCGTGCAGCCGCAAATCGAGCAGATTGCGGTCGCGAGCCTTCCACAACATGCTTTCGGTCATCGGCCCTTCAAACATGGCCGGAAACAGGGTCATTACATCAATACGCATGGGTGATTTATCAACTTCTTTAGATGAAAACAGAGGGTGTGCAATTTGATGGATAATTATGATGCGGACGGTATGTATGCCGTCCCTACATTCTCATGTGCGTAGGGACGCGATATATCGCGTCCACTAATTAATTACCTTTTCAATTTGCTAACCACATTAATACGCTATGGATGAGTCTAATGAACTCTCCCCGCTTACGATAGACCTAGCTCGGTGATGGGCGGCAGCGGCTTATCATACAACCAGCGCTGGAAAAAGTCTTTCAAATCCTGCCCGCTGATCTTTTCGGCCAGTGAGGTAAAGTCAGTCGTCGTGACGTTTTTACCCGCATATTGGCTCACATAAGTTTGCAGCAGCTTGAAGAATGTGTCGTCACCCAGTTTGAGCCGCAAGGCTTGTAACGCCAACCCGCCGCGTTGGTAGACGCTGCCGTCGAACATCATATCGCCCGATTCCACATCGGCTGGCCCATGCAAATTCGGCGCTGTTTTTTGCTCGGCATCGGCTGCCAGCGGCTCGCCGGTGATAATCGAGTTGAACTTATAGAAGTCGATGGTCTTGAGAACGATTTGCCCCTGCACCGGAATCGACTTCATCAGCGCACCTAATTGCGTGACCTTTGCCCCATCCTTGGGCAGCTTAGCCACCACTGCATCAATATCCGCTTTGGTAGCCGCTGAATCCATCAGCAGATGCAGCAATTGACCGACCTTTTCCGGCGTTAACTGCACATCAGGCAGTTGCCCGGACTCTAGCGAACTAATCAGATCGTCTTTGCTGAAGCGATACAGACCTTGCAGTTCATCGTAGCGCCTCTGAATGGTATGATCCAGCGCGTTTTTGCCATTGATATGTTCTATCCACAGCAGTTCGGCAAAAGTCGCAAAGCCTTCGTTCAACCAGATTTGATCCCATGTCGCCACGCTGACATTATCACCGAACCATTGATGCGAAAGTTCATGGGCAACCACCAATTCCGAAGCGTCCGTGCCGTAGATCGGACGTGTTTGGGCTTCCAACGCTACGCCGATCTGTTGATTGACCACGATGCCGCCGGAAACATCAAACGGATACGGGCCAAATTTCTCACTGAGGAAGCTCAGAATTTCCGGCTGCCGTGTGAACGCCTTTTCCGGATCGGTAAAATCGGGTGGGAAGTAATTGACGATGGGCAGTCCATCGGGGCCAGTTTGTTCCACCGTTTTGAACTTGCCGATGTTGATAGTCGCCAGATAAGTTGCCATCGGTTTATTGATAGCAAACTTATAGGTGTTGTTGTCGCCATTTTCGACGGGCTTATCGGGCAAACCATTGGCCGCGACTTGATACGCTTTGGGTACGGTGACTTCATAGGTGAACAGCGCTTTGTCACTCGGATGGTCATTGGATGGGAACCAACCCTGCGCCCCAACTGGCTCGGAAATCACGATGACGCTGTCCTTAACGGCAATCCAACCCGTCGTGAGGCTGTCTTTCACTTGGCTCGGATTGCCATTATAGGCCACCACCGTTTCAAAGGTTTTGCCTTTGGTCACCGCCGCGTCAACGGTCAGTTCGCTGTCTTTGCGACTGAACTTCGTGTCCTTCCCATCCACCGTGAGCTTGGTGATGTCGAAGCCGATAAAATCCAGATTGAAGGCGCTTAAGTCTTGCGTGGCGATGCTCTTGATCGTCGTCTGGGCATCAATCGCGCCCGTTTTGTTATCCCACATCAGTTGTAAATCGTACTGCTGTACATCATAACCGCCGTTGCCACTCAACGGATAAAGTTTGTCGCCCACACCATCCGCACCCGGTTGGGCATCTTGTGCGCTGGTGATGCCAATCGTGAGCGAGAAGATACACATTAAAATGAATAGACTGCGTTTAGCCATAAAGCCTCCGAAATTGTGATCATGATTTTTGGGTGATTGCCTATTTCCACACAAATAATCACCACGACTGTAGGGACACGATACATCGTGTCCGGCATTTTGTTAACCGATCAATAGCATTATACGCTGAGCAGCGCATGAAGGTTGAGTAGGCTTAAGATTGGCATCGCCACTCGACTTGCAGCCTTCTCGCTTGCACAGGATAATCTGTGCTATGAACACACCTTACGTTTTCCATCCCCTGACCTTTGAACGTCTACCGGAAGCCGAACAGTTGGCAACCATTTTGATGGTGCCGACAAAATGGTCAGTTTGGAATTGGTCTTGCCATCACTAAAAGCTCTTCGATGAAATCACGGTGCATTTTGAATCAAAGTTGAGGATGCAAACAATGAGCCAAATTTTTATCAGCTATTCACGTCAGCACCCACTTTATGCAGATCGCATTGAAGAAAACTTGCTTGAAAGCGGATATTCAGTGTGGTTAGACCGTAAAGGAATAATTGGTGGGGAAGATTGGCTGAAGTCGATAGAGAAAGCGATATCAGAATCCATTGTAGTGTTAGTGATTGTCACTGAAGAGGCGATTAAGTCACAGTACGTGCGACAGGAAATTAATATCGCTCAAAATCTAAATAAGGTGTGCATTGGACTCGCAATGGAGAGGTTTAAACGTCCAAATTTTGCGACTAAAAGACTGGGTTTAGACAATAGTCGCCAGCACATTAATTTTGAGCAAAAAGGTTACGAAGGTGGTTATAAAGATTTGTTACGGGCAATAAAGCAAGCAACTGACGACTGGACACATATTCAAAACATTATTAACACTCTTGGACATTTCAATCCTTCAGTGCGTAAACAGTCAGTAAAAGCCCTGGGTGAAACAAAAGATTATCGAGTAGTTAACTCCCTGCTAGAAGCTCATCGAGTGGAAAATGATTTAGATGTTACAGAGGCTTTCTGCGAGGCGTATGTGAATTACCTAAACGATGAGCGAGTGTATTCTACTCTTGCTCGATATGTTTCAACTAATTTTCATAATATGTATTCAAGCAACGTAGGTATTCATGATCCAATTAGATTTCAGGCTGCTAAATCTATTGGATTATTTGGAGCAGATTCTGAAAAAGCTCTTAAAAGATTTATTGATGAAATCGCGCTCTGGAATTCTGACGAACAACTAAAATTAACAGAGATTTTGGTAAACGATAAAAATCCCTCATTAAAGAAAATTGGCTTCATGTTTTGTATAGTATATTTAGACCATACAGACAAGAATATTCGCATAAAGGTCGTACGCTTTCTTGGCAAGACCAAAAAGAATGTGGAAGCAATTGAATATTTGTTGCCTTTGTTGTCAGATGAAGACGAGCAGGTAAGATTTTATGCTGCGAAATCGTTAAAATATTTGGGGTATAGTTTACCTGAAGATAAGAATCTAAACGGATGAAATTTGATTGAAGTCAATATAAGCCCCTTGTATCAGTATCCAATTCACACTTATTCGTACTCAGGTTTACTTTCGGTTAACCCGACAAACTCTTTACCAACCATCCACTAACCCGCTTAACAATTCCACTCCCTCAAAATGGTTAGCACCAACCCCTCGAAAGAGTTACAAAATGTTCTTCCAAAATGTAACCCATTCAATATTCCCTTGTTGTATGATGGTCATTGCAGTGTATTGCTCCCTTCCCCTGTTACTATGGGCTATCAGCAGAGTGAGCCTGCGAACGTTGCTGATGTGGGTTGGGGTTAGGGGTATTTCCTGCCGCACCTTAACATTACATACGCCCAATCAGCACAAAATCCCATTGTGCATTTGCCGCATTTGCTGCCTGTGCTGCTTTTTCCGCACGTTGTGTATTCAGGCAGGTGCTTTCGTCCTTGACTGACCGGTCACAATTGCAACTTTATCAATATTTGCAACATTTTGAACAATTTCACTTCGCACTTGGCATCCAAACTCAATTGGCATCGATGCCGCCGCCGCCACTGCCGCCATAAAATACCCCACCGTCACAGACGACTATGACGACATTACCGACAATTGCACAGTGAAAGTGAAGAATGTGAAGAAATTTGTGAATGAAGTTCTTGAGATGAATCAAAAAGCGGCGAACTTTCATTCACCGCCTTTGTATTCGACTAACGACTACAAGCTAAAGACTATCCCGTGATGCTGCCAGTCGTAACCTGTGGCGGCGTAATCACCCGCTCGGCAGTCAGAACCGTACCCGTACCATCAGCCGCCACCGTCACCGGAATAGTCACTGTTACACGGTCGATGAAGCACAAACTTTCCTTGATGGCTTCACAGTAGTAAATCGTCAAATCGCCTTTGACGTTGGCTTTACCTTCGGTCAACGTAACCGGCACACTCAGCGGTGAAGTCGGCGCGACGATGCTTTGCTGCTTGTCCTTGTCGGCAATTGTCACCGCCGCATTATCCGATGTCCATTCCGCTAAGAATGGCGCTGTACCGTTCAGTTTGTAACCATCCGGCAGCGTCAGATTGAGCATAATTTGGCCGCTGCCCGCTTTCACCGTTTGCGCATCGACTGTCACGCTGGCACCCGCCGCCGCGTTGCTACCCACCACCGTCACCGCGTTGGCGATTTGCAGCACATCAGGGTTCGGGAAAGTCACCGTATTGACCGTACCCGCCGCCACATCCACCACACGGATTGCATCGTTATTGGTATCAGCCACGTACAATTTACCGGCGTTATAAGCCAGTCCACCCGGCTCATCAAACTGCGCTAAAGTTGAACTGCCATCGTGGAAGCCGCCTGTACCGCCCAAGCCAAACAGCGTCTTGATCTCTTGGGTGGTCGGGTCGAGCAGTTTGATCTTGCTGTTATAGGTATCCGCCACGAACAATTTACCGTCATCACCAAGGGTTAATGCCAGCGTATGTTGTAAAAGCGAGTCACCAAACTTGCCATCCACATCCCCAAATTTGAAGAGGTCATCAGCCGATGTACCTGCTAATGTGGTGACTTTATTCGTATCGATGTCGGCCTTCCGCACGGTACTCGATTCGGCATCTGAGAAATACAGCGCATTATCCTTATACACAAGGCCGCTCGGTTGTGCCAGAGTCGCGCTCAAAAAGTCGCCGTCAGCATGGCCTTCTTGCCCCGTCCCGACCATCGGCCCGACCGAATTGGTATCCAGCGACAGCACCCAGATTTGGTGATCCCCTGCCATCGCGATATACAGGTTATTGAGGTTGCCGACCGTAATATCCCACGGGCTGCTCAAATTGGTGCTTAAAGGCAGACCAGACGTTTTGGCGTAGCCCTGCTTGCCGGTTCCCGCAATCGTCGTCACCGTCTTTTTAGCCAGATCAACCGCTCGGATGGCATGGTTTTCGGTGTCCGCCACGTAGAGAATGTCACCCTTTAGTGCCATGCCCTGTGGCTTGCTGAAAGTGGCTTCGCTGTACCCTCCATCCTTCAAACCTGACGCGCCTGTACCGATCACATCCAGCACCGAGTAACTATTCAGATCAGCAATCACCAGCCGGTTATGGCTGCTGTCGGCAATAAACAGCCGCTTACCTGCCGCATCTACCATCACTTTGCCGGGGAATGATAAGGCTCCAGACGGTTGCGCGTCACTCTCCAACTTGATCGGCAGCGGTGTACGTTTGATCTCACCCAGTTTGTCGAATTGGGCGATCATCCCGCCGATGACTTCTTCGAACGCATCCTCTGGAATTTCGCCCGCTTGCACAGCGAACAGATTGCCACGCGGATCAATCACCACGAAGGTCGGCCACGCATTCACACCATAAGGCGTATACGCGCTCCACACCGTAAATTTATTGTCGTTAATCACCGGATGTTTGAGGCCGTAGCGCTCGATCACCTGCCGGATGTTGCTGGTGTCGCCTTCGTTCGCGAACTTGGCCGAATGCACGCCAATGATCGCCAGCGCATCACCATACTTATCTTCCAATTGGTTGAGAATAGGCATCATGTGCATACAGTTGATGCAGCCGTATGTCCAAAAGTCCAACAGTACCACCTTGCCCTTGAGTTGGTCGAGCGTTAGCGGCGCGGCCACATTGAGCCAATCCACGCCCGTCGGGATCGCCGGCGCAGGATAAGCTGGATCGCCCATGAACGAAGGTGTTGCTTCGGGGGTGGCATCCTGTGCGTGCATCACACTGCCGCCGATAAGCAGCAGCACCAGAACCAGAAGGATTACGCCGATGCTGAGAGAGCGTTTGGTTTTCATAACGACTATTCCTAATAAATTGACCGGATAACCGATTGAACCGTCCGTCTGAGATTGTAACAGGCAAATGTGAACAAAGTATGACAGACATCATGATCCTATTTACCATCACAAAATCCGGTGGAAATACTTACGCGTTGCTTATGGCATGTGCTATATAAAAGTGCTACAGTGGGACTTCAGGTTAGATGACGAGGTAATATAATGTTGGAACAACTTGCGGAAGCCAGTCGTCCGGTTCTGGACTTCCCTTACATTCGCCGTACACGCCGTAATCACGGGTTGGAACACGCCACCATCACCGTCCTTACACCCAAAGGCTATCGTTTGTCAGGTCGCAGCGATGATGGCGGTTTCGTATTGTTAGGCGAAGTCCCGACCGAAGCCGTCGAGAAGGCCGCCGCCGAAGCCCTGCGTCGCATGAAGAGTGGCGAGCATCAATTGGCTGTTCATCCCAACTGTGGCACGAACTTGGTCACAACCGGATTCCTTGCTACCTTAGTCGCGCTTGTCGGCATGGGTGGCAGCAGCCGTAAAGATGCGGTGAACCGTTTTCCTTACGTCAGCACAGCTATGATGGGAGTCATCCTGTTTGGGCCGCTGCTCGGCATGAATTTGCAGAAGCATTTCACCACCGAAGGCGACCCCGGCGATCTGGAAATTGTGAACATCACCCGCCGCGAGGTCAATGTTCCTTTCAGCGGCAAAATGATCGTCACACGCGTCAATACACGGGCTGGTTAGGAGAAAGGAATGCCGAATGGCGACCATTCATCCGATTGATACAATTATGTCTGACCCCGGCAACCGAGGGGGGCAGCCAATTATTGTAGATACATCTATTCGTGTTGTCGATATAGTTGCCAGTCATATCTATCGTGGCTTACCACCAGAAGAATTAGCGACCAATTTTGCTCTTGATATGGGGCAAGTCTACGCAGCCTTGGCTTATTATTATCAACATAAGCCCGAAATGGATGCCCGAATGCGGAAAGATGCCGATGCGGCTGAACGGCTATTAGCTGATTTTGATGCAAAAGGAAAGTTAATTCGCGTTGAGTGAGTTGAAGTTTTACTTTGATGAAAGCGTCGAATTGGCCGTTAGTGAACAACTTGCCGCAGGTGGTTTTGATGTCGTTTCTGCACAC
>JACDGI010000380.1 GCA_013821665.1 Anaerolineae bacterium | reverse complement strand
CTGCTGCGATGGGAGTGAACATGCCCATGCGCCGCCCTCTGGCGGGGGTGAAGCTGGAAACCATCTCGCCGTTTTCATCCTCGAACCACTCGGCATCCTCCCCGCCGCGTGTGCCACGCTTGCGTTTGGCGTCCTTCGGCAGCGTCCAACTGTCTAAGGCTTCGCCGACTGCCGGGACGAGCATCGGACGGGAGACGACACGCCCATAGTCGTCATACTCGGCTTGCGCCGGGTCACGGTCACTGAGAAGCATCGCGCCCACTAGCGGACCCGCCACTCGCCCAACGACCGGAATATTCCGTGCCACCTCGCGTGTGACCGCGCCTTCGCTGAACTGCTCGGCAGCCTCGCCCAGCGCGGTGTCCCGTAAGCCCGGCAGATGGGTTAAGGTGCGGGCTGCACCGCTCAAACTCTGGAAGCCGCCAAAAGCCAAGCCTGCCGCCTGCGCTGGGGTCGCACCGTTGTTCAAGGCATTCATCCCCGCCAGCGCATTAGATCCCATGCCGACAGCTAGGGATGCACCCCCAGTAGCGGCGGCAGCCACAGTCGTGACCGCCGCCGAAGTGACCGAACCGGGGGAGAGCAGGACATTGCCCGTCACCTGTCTCATCGCGTTGAACAGGCGGTTGAAACTGTTCCAGACGGCTTTCACCCCCGACCACATGGTAATCAGGATGAAAACCAAACTGAGCAGCCCGATACCGATCATAGCCGGAGCGCTGCCCGCCGCCGCGCCTGCCAGAAAGAAACCCGTGACCAATGCCTGCACCAGTGAAATCGCCATCGTCTGCACGATCAGCTCAATCCACTGGTTGATCATATTGTGGGCAATGCTCTCGGTGCGTTTGAAGAAGGCGAACAGGATCGCCAGACCAAAGGAAATGAAGGTGATGCCCATCGCAATCGTAATCAGCAGGTGGACAATCTGCTCGACCAGCCCGAACACGAGCAGCGGCCACGCCGTCAGTGCCCGCCGCTGGGATGCGCCTGCCATTGAGACAGCGGTCTGGCGCTGTGTTTCGTCGATGTCATCCCAGGTAACGGGCGAAACGGTGTGATCAAAATAACCACCTTCCATATTCCAGTCCATCGGCACAACTGATGTGCCGCCTGCGCCCGCCCAGGTGGAGGGATTGGGGTTTTGCAGGTAGATGCCGCAGCCCGGCGAGTAGACCGGCTGGGGATAGCCCATCACATCCTGAGCATGACCCCGCAGGTAAGCCATCGCAATGTCCAGTCCGTCAATCGGTCCTGCTCCCGTCGCGCCCGGCAGATACACATCGAATTGGTCACATAGCGGCCCCAGCGCCAGGTCATTCGAGTTGACCTGCGACAGCGAGGCGAAGGCACTGCCAGTGTTGGACTGCACACCGTTCAGCACACTCAGGTACATCACCTGGGCGATGTTGAGGCGGAAGGTGTTCATGCCTTGATAGAAACTGGGTCCGATGCTGAAGAACAGCAGACCGGCCACGTACCACAGGATGGCGCTGCGAGGATTAACGACTTCCAATCGGATAAAGGCGGCCAGCAGATACGTGATCCCCAGCACCAGCAGTGCGACGATAAACACATAGCCGACGGCGATCCGCAGGCTGTCGTTGGTTTGCGTGATGATCGGGACGAAGGCATTGTCAATCAAGAATTGATTGATGAGCTTGATGGTGTAGCCCGCCATCAGGAGTGCTTTCTGCAAGCTCCAGTGGATACCCGCCAGCATGACGATGATGTTGTACTGAAGCTCATCCAGCATTCGTGCGAAATCAGGCATCGGAACGCCTCCTTTCTAACCGGCAATGTCGGCGGAGCAAGATGGGTTGGTCGCATTGACCCAGGTGATGCGGTTGCTACTGCCATCTAATAGATAAGCGAACTGGCGCACATTCCCCGCAGGCGCATACGCCGCCAGCCGGTACACCCGTGTCGAACCCGGTGTAAGTGGGTCATAGTTTTGGTTGGTAATTCTCGCCGCCTGCATCGCCGCTTCGGAGGTGTTCCATGTCCCATTCATATCCCTGTTCGCCGTATTGAGGCGGGTGATGACCATCAGCGCCACTGGCACGGTTTCATAGTCTGCGCTGCCCAAATTGCGAATTTCCAGCGACCAGACAACCAGATTGCGCGGGCTACCAGCCAGCGGTGGCGCAGGCAAAGTCTGGACATTCTGCAAGCGGAAACGCAGACGCTGCGTCGCGCCGGACTGACCGACAAAGACCGCATCGCCCACATAGAAGTCCTGCGGCGGCTCGATACGATACGGAGTTGGTAGTGGCGGTATGGGCGTAGGCAGCGGGATCGGTGTACCCGGTAAGTAAGTGGGCTGTGGTCCCGCTGTTGGCGGGACGCGGGTCGGGCAGACATAGAAAGCGCTGTCGGTGACCACTGTGCCGCAGGCCAGCGCCGCAAACACCAGCATCACCGGCACGACCAGCAGATAAATCGAGTGCAGCAGCATGGCTCGCCTCACTTCTTCAAAACTCAGCGTATCATTCATTCCTCGTACCTCATCACTTCTATGGAATCAGACCGGGCTGGTTGCCAGGGGTGAGCAGGAGTGTGAAACTCACGTTCCCTCCCCGGCGGCTGTTAGGAACTTCCCACACTTTGCCGAAATACGGCACGACCACCCGCGCCTGTGCCGATGTGACCACCTGAAGCTGGGCAAAGCCGCTGCTGTCAGTAAATGCTTGGGTGATAACACGGTTCGTCCCCACTTCTACCACGCGCACGGAAATACCCGATACGCCTTCTGCCGGGTCCACCGCGCGGTTGCCGTTCTCGTCATAGGCGATCACTACTGAAACCGTGACAAGCGACGGAGCAATCGGGGTCGTAGTGGGCTGCACCGTTGGCGGCGCGCCCACCAGTTCCACACCCGCAGCAGGTTGGGGCTGGGGCGTGGGAGTGGACGTAATAGAAGGCGGTGGAATAATCAGGGTGTTAGCCGTGCCGCGAAAGACTTGCACGGCATCTAGCGCCAGCACATAGCCTTCGCTCTGAGGATTGCGCTGCCGCGCGCTCCGCAGCTCCAGCGTGTGAGTTCCCTGCCCGACGAAGTACACCCGCGTGCCGGGGAACGCCAGTTCCGGTGCGTAAGCATCCACCGTGTCGATGATTACGCCGTCCACTACCACCTGAAAGATGCCCATATTGAGTGCTGCCACATAGCGGATACGTAAACCTTCGCCTTCAAAGGTGAAGCTGGCATAGCTCTGGACATTCTCGCTGCGGTGATACTCGCCTTGACTGGCAAAAGCGTTCAGACGAGATTCCCAAGGTGTCGCGTAGAATACGTTAGGGTTGTCCGACTCGAAGCTGTACCAGCCTTTGTAGGGCGGCGGCTCATGGGTGGCATCCAGCAGCGGTTCAACCGGCGCGGGCGGTGCAGGCAGCAGGATCGTCCCGGACGGGAACGGTGTCAGCGTGGGCGGCACGTAGACCCCCGGCATGACCGCGTTGATTTCGACTACCCGTGTCGAGAGCGTGGGTGTGAGTGTGGGCGTAGGCGTAACCGTTGCAGTAGGGGTGTCAGTGGGTGTAAACGTCGTTGTCGCAGTAGGCGTATCCGTTAACGTTGGTGCGTGTGTCGGTGTAGAGGAGGGTGTGAGCGAGGGCAGCACCATCAACGTCGGCAGTGCTGCCATCGAACGTCTAATCGGATTAAACAGCAAAAACAGCGCGGTACCCCATGTCACTAGGCACAACGCCGCCATAACTAGCAAAAATCGCCGCATTCATCACCTCCGCAGTCTCGTTACTGAGACTCAGCGTAACAAATGCGGCGTTTCAAACCTGTGCAGGATTACAGTTCTGACTTGGCAGTTCTGACAGAGGTGCTGGTAAAATTTCAGTGATCGGTGGAGGTGAAGCCTTCAACTACCGCCATGCTGATGAGGTGTTCGTTGGTGTTCGCGCCGAAGCGTTTGCGGAGTTTCTGCCGCACCCAGTAGATGCGCCGCAAGGGAACGTCCATCTGCGCGGCGATGTCGTTGATATGCATTCCGCGCGCCAGCAGCCGCAGCACGGCGCGGGCTTCTGAGTCGAGTTTCCAGTCGCGCAGCGGCGACTGCATCGCCACCAAATATTCGGCGTTGGCTGTTGGAGATAGGTAGGGACGGTTGTTCAGCACCGTGCCAAGAGCCGAAATCAAGCAGTCCCGTAAATCATCGCCGCTAAACAGGTAGCCCAGCACGGCGCAGGCGAACAAATCCCGCACCAGCAGTCCATCGACCTGGCTGCCCAGCACGAGGAGACGAGATTGCGGTGAAGCGTGCTTGAGCCTTTCGACCAGTGCCAGCACGTCAATTAGGGGGTCTAATCGTTCATTGAATAGGATGACATCCGGCAGACAGCGGCGGGCGGCATCCAGCAGGTCGTCGCCGCTGCGGGCGCTGTGGACCACCTCGAAATCCGGGCGGTCTTTCAAAATGGTCTGTGCGCCAATGAGCACCAGATCGGCTTCATCGGCGAGCAGGATACGAACGCTCATATCTTTGCCTTACTTCTGAGAATCTGAGATATTTCAGCGTAGCATGAATGAGAGCGTCTGGGGTGGGTAAAAGTGGACAGCGCAGCGGGGAAAACTGCCCACTGCGCTGAGAAATTTTGTCAATAAAGATCATAATTGAGTTAAAAATAAAATGTGTGAAAACCTTTACGCTTTCCGCTGCGCCTGCGCTTTCACACCCTTTTTAACGGCGCAAATACGCTTCCCCTCTATTCACGGTGATCGTCGAGCAGACCTTTCTTACGCGCGGCATCCATCAACTGTTCATTGGTGCGCGCCTCTAAGGTCTCGCGCAGCGCCGTCTGAATCCGGTACACCGTTTTAACCCCGATCCCCATCTGGCGGGCGATTTCCCCGGCGGTGTAGCCATCCACCATCAAGCGCAGGACATCTAACGCCCGTTCATCAATGAGGGTGGGTCGAGAGCGTTCCAGCTTCAGGAGTGACGAGACGCGCGGTGACAAATACGTCCCGCCGCGCCGCACCGCTTCGATCCCGATGAGCAGCGCTTCGGTGAGCGGGTCGTCCTTGTGGATAAAGCCGCGCGCACCCCGATCCAGCACCCGCCTGATCACACTGGCAATCGGACGGCTGCTCAACACGATCACCGCCAATCCCGGATGCTGATACAGCAGCCGTTTAATCGCGTCGCCGATATTGACGGAGCGCGGCAGCGAGTCGTCGATGAGCAGTACATCTACCCGATTTTGCTGCATGTAACTGTCCAAGCCCTGAAAATCGGCGAAAGCCGCCGTCACACTGACGAACGTTCCTGCCGCAGCGGTCAGGGCTTGCAGTCCGCTGCGGCTCACGTCATTCGAAGCGATGATGACCACATTGATTTTGTGCATAGTTCTTCCTTAATGTACTTTCCTTCCGTTAATTGACGATGCTATAGAATACAAACATTTGTTCTATTCTAAGAGAATCATTGTATTACAGATTTCAAACTCTGTGTATGAATTTCCAGATATAAAATGGATAGAATTCAGTTATAAATGCGTTTGTCTCAACAGATTGACAATTTTTCTCATCGGATGACAATTTTTCTCACCCTGTCCACTTTTGCCTGCCCCTCTGAGCAGTTTTACCAGTACGGTTGTCCACATTTGCCCACCATGGCAGCGGCATTTCGGCATATCCTGAGAACACAGGTTCTATTGAAGGAGCATCCAAATGTCACAAGATGACAGATTTGAGGCGCGCATTGCCTTCCGGCTGCCACAGGCCATGCACGACCGGTTGAACGAATGGGCGCGGGAAGAAGACCGCAGCATCGCCAATCTGGTCTACACCCTCGTCAAGCAAGCTGTCGAGCGCCGGTTGCAGCAGCCGACACAGGTTCAGGTTCGAGGGGACTATGAGCGAAACTAAGTTCACCCTGCCGCCGCAGGACGCTTACGGGCTGGCGCGGGCACTGGTCGGACTCCCGTGGGATGGTATTCCCCTAAGCCCTGCCACTGCGCTGCTGCTAGTGCATCTCGATCCGAATGTCCCTGACGATCTGCGCTTTCTACGCAAGGTGCTGGGACAGGAGCTGCTGCGGGTGGTACTGGCGGTAGACCCGAACGCCCCACCGCCGGAAATGCCGCAGCGCGCCGTCGATCTCAATATCGTGCCGGAGCTGCCAGCGGCAGCGAAACTGACGACTGCCCAACTTCAGGAAGCGGCAGGTGTAGGTCGCTGGTTGGATGACTATGTGCGCTGGGCAGGCAGCGCGGCGAACGAAACGCCGCTAGCATTTCATCTCGGTGCGGGTTTGTATCTCGCCGCCGTCGCCGTCGGGCGCAGGCTCTACATCCACGCCCCCTGGCGGCAGCAGGTCTTTCCCAATCTGTACCTGATGGTCGTGGCAGTATCCACCTACTATCGTAAGTCGGCGGGTTTGAGTCTGGCAGCCGAAGTGGCCCGTCTTGCCCTGCCGCACATGCTCATGCCGCAGCCAGGGTCGCCGGAGAATTTTATGTCGATGCTGGGCGGTATTCTCCCTCCCAATTTCGCCGACATCCCCCAGCTAGATCGGGCGCGGCTGGAAAAAGGCAATCGCTATGCTGCCCAGCGCGGACTGCTGCGCGATGAACTTTCCGGGCTGTTTAAGTCAATGGGGCGTGACTACATGGCGGGTTTGAAAGAACTCATCATGACGCTCTATGACTGCCCGGCCTATCTGGACAGCAATACCAACAACAAGGGGCTGGTGGTCATCCGTGATGCTGCGCTGTCCATTCTGGGCGCGGCGACCCCGGCTGAACTGGCAACCGCCTTATCCCCATCCGACTGGTTCAATGGCAATTTAGCCCGTTTCGCGCTGCTGACGCCGGAACCGGAATATAAGGAACGATCTGCCCCCAGAGACAGTCAGACACCGACCGATTTAGCGAACCGCCTGCAGCAACTGCATGAGCGCCTGCCCGAACCGCCGCTGCCCGACACGCTGGGCGAGAAGAAAACCAGTGAAGCCTGGTCGCTGTCGGCTGACATCTGGCAAACCTGCCATGCCTATGAACAGGCGCTGCGCGCCATGACTGCGCCCAGCGCGTCACTGGATGACCGCCTGCGTGCCATCTATGGACGCTTGCATGTCCAGGCGATTAAAGTGGCGATTCTGCTGGCGGCGCTGGACTGGGCAGACGAGGACGGCGGGCTGCCGCATCCGAAGGTCACAGCCGCCCACTGGTATCGCGCCCAGCAAATCGTCGAAGACTGGCGTGCCTCCGCCCACCGCCTGCTGGCGGATCTTGGTGAGAACGAAGAAGGTCGCCTGGAAGGCCGTATCCTCAGTTTCCTGCGCGTCTGTGGTGGTGTGGCGACGGTGCGTGACCTCTACCGGGCGCTGCGATCCCCACGCAAACCGGTGATGGAGGCGCTGCGCGCGTTGGAAGAAGATGGCTGCATCGTCCGTGTTGAGCTGCCACCCAAACCGGGTGTGAAATCGGAAGCCTATCGTCTGGCTGATGAGCCAATTGTCGCAGGGTCGTGACAATTGCCGGTAATTGTCAATTGTCAATTGTCACCGAGCGTGTCAATTAGAGAACCAGAGGAAGACATGGTTGATACACAAGGATTAAAAGAAAACTGCGACCTGCGTCGTCTGGTCGAGCAAGATTTGGGACCAGCGCCGCTGCGGGGTGGACGTGCCTATCTATGGAAATGCCCTTTCCACCATGAACAGAAAGGCTTCAGCCTGGCAGTGTGGGCCAACGGCTATCGCTGCTTCGGGGCGTGTGACACCAGTGGCGATGTGCTGGATTGGTTGATGAATTACCGCCGTTTGAGCTTCCCCGAAGCGCTGCGCGTGCTAGGCGAACCGGTTGAAG
>JACDGI010000379.1 GCA_013821665.1 Anaerolineae bacterium | reverse complement strand
ATTCAGCACCGCGCCAGCTTTACCGCGAATCAAGCGCCAACCGCTCCACAACCAACCGAACCAACCCGCCAAGCCTAAACCAATGCCCATCCCCCACAGCACCATATTGCTGAATGGGAACAAATACGGTGTGCGCCCAACCCATTGCCAATTGGGCGGCGATTCAGCATCACCACTCACTAAATGCTGTGCTTCACCGACATCTTGCAGCCAACGAAAATTAGGCTTCAGCCCAAAAAATCCCGGCCCTGTAAAAGCATAAGGATTGAATAAACGAAACATCAATATTGTCAGAAACAAAGCGACAACTACGCCAACAAAACACGTCGCGAATATTCGTCCACGCTCATTCCATGACAGGCGACCATCGAGTAAGGGCATCCCCCGTAATATCGCCGCTAGAAAAAGCAGCCCTATCACGGGTGCAGTATTCACGCGACTTGCTAGCGCCATACCGCAGAAAATACCACAAAAAATATAAGAGCCTATTTTGCCGTCAGTCTGAACCCAAACTGCGCCAAGAATTGCCAATATCACCATCAGATCGGCAACAGCATCCGCGGTATAAAAATGCGACTGTTGTATCGAAAACACCGTACATGAATACAGCAGCGCCGCTAATAACCCGACCCATTTTCCATGTAACCGCAAACCAATGAAAAATGTCGCCAGAATAATCAGCATTTCCGACAAAGCGGAAATAATGCGTCCGACACCACGCGCACCGTAGTAACCCGCAATCGTCGGATCATTTTTGAGTTGTGCCAGTGCGTCCGCCGTCCATCGCGTCAAAAACGCAGGAAACGTACCGTAGGCCATCAATCCTTGTCCAACATTATTGGGATTCATAGCCGAACATTGGGCATCGAAGTATCCGCCAACGCCACCCGTTCCGGGATAACGACCGAGACAAGTCGCGTTTTGCTGTGCAATAGGGTCAATATTGTCGTCGGTAAAACTCAGTGGCCCATTGAGTTGGGCAGTCATATTAGTGAAAAAACGTTCGTCAGGATGCCAGCTGGTGTACTCATCCCAATTCTGCCCAATAAAACGGAAATAACCGCCACCGAGCAGCACCATTGCCAGTAATACACCGACTAAAATATCACTGCGGCTGATACCCAGCCCGCGTGTTCGTTTATTCACGGGAGTTGCAACTGCTTCTACCATATTTACCCTTTAGCGACGCATACTCTGCACTTGGTAAACGTATTATTATGTGGCATCAATGATTGACCAAGAACAGTCCTGTATACACTGCGCCAACACATATTCCTCACTGCGGCGTGGTTACGCCGGTCTTAATCTCGAATTCCAATAAACCCTGTGCGCCTAATCGTGGTACACGGAATACCCCAAAATCGTCACCGGGTTTATAGCTGTGGATAAGCTGTTTACTTCCGTTGGGAAACCAGTTGAACAACTGGGTTTCAGTATCGGTATCGGCTGGATTATAGAAGAATAACAAATCTTTATCAGGGTCAAGCTGATACTTATCACCCCGTTGTGACGTGGATTTAATGAACTGTGGCACATCAGTTCGGGTCACAATCCCATTTGGGAAATCCGTAACCCCTGCCTCAATGCCGACTGCGCGATGATCCCACCAGTAGGGATAAGCAATCATAAAGGCATTGCCTAAGCTGCCACCGCTGTCTGCAAATCCACGCAGGAAACGTCCCGCCTCGGTGTATGGCGCGGGAGATGAAGTCGTATATGATTCATTGAAGTCTACAAAATAGGTATTCCAGTTTGCGCTGGCCGCAACCAGCAGCACGCCACCTACGAATACACTGCCAACCACTTTACCCCACCAGTTTGGAAGAAGTCGCCGAATTGCCAACCATATCAGCGCTAACGGTATCGCAGCAAATAAATAAGCTTCTGGCAAACTCCCGCTTGTACGGGTCGCACTAGGGTTCTCGATGGGATAGGCGATAGACAGAGCTGACGGCAGCAGCATAATAAACAGAGCTGCGGGCATTAGCCAATCTGCCGCATCCCGCCGCTTGACCATCCGCACACCCCATGCGCCCATTCCCACAATCAGTAATGCTCCCGTAAACACATCCATTTCAGGACGGTTAGGCACAGCCGTAATCCATGCCACATCGCCCTTCCAGTTGTACATCAAAAGGGCGTTACGGATATTGTTCACAAGGATGCCGACATTTTGCTGGAAGGCTGCCATGCGCTCATCCATCGTCGCATTGCGTGTGACGATTGACCCGTCTGGATTGGTCGTTTGTACGGTATCGTCACCCAGCAAACGTCCTGATGTCCGCCGCCAAAAATCCTCTGGGTAATCGTGTGCGAAACCAGCCATTGGCACAAATACCGCCAGCGTAATCACCACCAGAACAACCAGATTGGTGATATATCGAACAATTTGTTCTCGCCGTCCTGACCTGAAAAGGCTGAATAAGATTGCCAGCACAATCCCCGCAACCACGACGACTGGCAGCATACGTGTCGCCTGATAAGCATACACACCCGCCCCCAGCACCAAACCAGCCTTAATAAAATCACCACGGCGATTGCGCCTGATGGCGCGGCTCAAAAAGATCATCAACAGACCGGTGACGATAACCGTGAGTACAATCCGAAGCCCTAAGCGGCTCAACATTGTATGCCAATAGCTGACCGCTACCAAAGCCGCCAATAGCAATCCAACGATATTTCCAAATTCGGGTTCACCTTCCCCGATGATTTCACGCCCCATCCACCACAATACCGGAATGCAAATCATCCCTTCAACGGCTGTTAAAAACTTCAACGTGAAGAAGTTCATACCCAGACCGGAGAAGTGCGAAATAATTGCCATCAGATAAAACTGAATCGGTTCACGTCCACCATTATTAGGGAAAAATACCTGCGGATTGCCGTCCAAAATACGCTGCGAATCCAATATTTTCTCAACATGGTCACTCGTCATTTCAGAGGGAATACTATTTAGACTGGTAAAACGGAACAAGCCTGCCACCAACATAATGAGAAGTAGCAGCACCAATGTCCAACCGCGAGGGAACTGTATCTCGCGTATCGAAGCCACAAATGCTGCCACACCCCATTCACGCGGAGCAAATACAATCACCCATAAGGTGGTACTTGCAACCCACATCACGACCCCTAATGTGGTAAACCGGTTACTGGAAGTAGCAGATAGCGTAATAATGCTCATGGTTAGAGCGACTGCCGCACCCAAAAAACGGAGTGCCACCGGCAGGAAATCAAAATTCGCGTTTAACGCATTGAGTGGTCGGACAGGTAAAACATCAACTTCCTCAACCGTCAGTTCTTGTCGTTTACGACGTTGAGGCCAAGCACTATAGACATCTCCAGCAATCCAGATGCAAAAAGCCACGACTAAAAAGGGTAAACCGCCAACCAAACCGGTGGCTTCCGTGCGGTCGGTAGCCATAATCCAATTACCATAAAGTGCGACGACAAACGCGATCAAACGCGAACTAAGTAAGAAAATTTCGCGCTGGCGTGCAGCCCGTTCGGCCTCCGAAAGCCGATTAATATTTGTCGTACCGCTCCGGTTAGGCCGCCATTCAGATGGGCGCGGTAAACCAAACCCACCAACTTCACGCAGAGGCTCATCATTGGGCGCACTTATCACCTGCCTCAGTGACCGTAATGTATATGACGGCGCATGCAACACTTGACCAAAGACTTCCGCGAGAGTCAGGTCTTCAATATTAGCCGCAGGTGTGGCAGCAACTTCCACAACTTCTTGACTAGAAATTGAATCGGCTGGCAATTCCGCAATCGGCTCAGCTTCACCTAAATCAGATGGAACATCACCTTCAGGCTGGAACTGTTGCTCATCTTGGTCGGATGATAAAGTCATTTTCAAGCACTTTACTTTTTAATAGAGTGGCGAGATTCAAATCAGTCGTTTTACATCAAGCTCAAAGAACACGTTTGATACACTACATCATTTCTCGATAGTCCGCTATTGCTTACGCCCTTTGATACACAAATTGACGGTCGAGCGCCCCGGCGCTTCATTCATCACGTTGGGGCGATCAAAAAAGTTCAATAGGCTCAGTGCCAAATTCATAGGGTTTAACAAACTACCGTCATTTTTATCGAAGGTTGTCCGGTCAGCCGCATTCGCCATCGATTTGGGTAGTGCGCCTGCTTCCAACAACGGTTTACCTAATCCATACACCAAATTATGGATAAAAGGGAAACTAGAATGCGTGAAGGCTCGTTCCTCCTCGACAACAAATCCGGCAGAGAGCACACTCTGCCGCAGATGATCCGCCGTATACAACCGCACATGATTCGCCCAGATACCAGCTAATGGGCCTTTGCCGATATGTGTCTTAAACACGCTTTCCAGTGTCTTATTAATTGGATCCCACCAGAACGGGTAATTAGCGTTCGGCACGGTAATCGCCACCACGCCGCCCGGTTTTAATACCCGATAAACTTCTTTCAGACCATCCACATCATGGTCGATATGTTCCAAAATCTCTGAAAGAATCACGCCATCAAAGGCATTATCGGGGTACGGCAGTTGGTAGATATTGGCATTTGTAAGTAGGAGATTGGGCAGCTTGCCAACATTATTTTTAGCCTTCTCGATTACAGGCCAATCGAGTTCCAGTCCAACCAACTTGCACTGGCTCACATAGCGAAACATATTGAGATAAAAACCGCGTCCGCAGGCGCAATCCAAAATCACCGAGTCATCACGCGGCGCGATCCACTCAAATATGGTTCGTACGCGCTTCTTGAAGGCCATGTCGGCCTCATTCTGCGTCATATGTTCAAGCGTTGCTAGGTCAACCACGAATGCTCTCTGCCTTATCACTAAAGCGGATAAAATTGCTTAAGACTTGCCCTGCTGGCTGCGCGCGTATTCCCGGAAAATAGCTTCATATTGGTCAACAGTGCGCTGGAACGAAAACACGTCTTCAATGACTTCGCGCGGCTTCATATACTGTTCGCGCTTCTGGATAACCTCAACCAGCGCCTCGCCGATTGACTCCGAGTCACCGACCGTTGCCAACTTGCCCATACCCGTAACAGTTACGGGCACACGTCCACCGGGGGTATTGGTCATGACCACAGGCGTACCACTCAACATGGCTTCGACCTGTACCAGTGCAAAGCATTCACTGTCACTCGTCAGCGCCAATACATCACATGCCGCATAAAAATCGGCCATATACTGCATATCGTTTTGCAGACCAAGAAATATAAGCTGGTCGCGGTACTTCGTCACCAAATCCTGATGCCGTTCCCACGTATCTTCGTAGGCAATCTCGTATTCACCGCAAAAGACGACACGAGCATTGGGATAAGCCTTATTGATGACTTCCAATGATTTGATGAGCAAGTCCGGTCGCTTTTCCTGCACAAATCGGCCTGAATAACCGATAACCGGCCCGCCATCCTTTGACCATTCCGCCCGCAGCGCCTTAGCATGTTCCATATTTGGCACTGGCATATGGATGGGTGGATAAATTGGCGTGACCTTATCCTTAAACGGCTTCAAATAATACGAGTGATCGGCATAATCCTGACTATACGCAATGAGTCGCGCCGCACGCTTCGCCATATATTTGAACATCGAAAACATTGTATTCTGGATAATCCGGTTCGTCGCTCCCGCTGGCAGGATCAAATCACCGTGATGAGTCGCCACTACTTTACGCCCTGCGATGCTTGCCAACACACTAATCAATGCCGTTTCTAGCATCGGCGTGTTCACAAATACCACATCGTTTTGCAAGATCAAACCTAACGCCGCCCACGGATAAGCGGGCATAATCAATCCCCTGCTAATCGGTATCTGCGGTGTAGCCAAACGC
Organism: Anaerolineae bacterium; assembly: GCA_013821665.1. Lineage (GTDB taxonomy): Bacteria > Chloroflexota > Anaerolineae > Aggregatilineales > Phototrophicaceae > CFX2. The sequence continues at coordinate 1,994 of JACDGI010000379.1, read as the reverse complement.
ACCACCCGCACCCCATTATGCATTTCAGTATCACGGGGCAAATCCAACTTATATCGCGCCGTCAACACGGTCACTTCATGCCCACGTCGCGCCAATTCTTCCGCCACCCGCTGCACATGAATCGTCAAGCCGGTGCGGTGCGGCACATAATACAGCAAGCACATCAATATTTTGAGCTTGGCTTCGCCATTCGATAAGGCGCTGTCCATATGCTCATCGTTTTTTTGTATGGCGTGTTCAGCAACCGACATGCTTTGTTCTGTGTCCTCTTTCATGACCGGCGCATTTCCTGTACGCCGCGCGAAAGTTGCTCCAGTGAAATACCTTCTTGAATAAATCCCAGCACACCTGTTGACGCGTGTACCAGTAGATTCAACCCATGTACCAGCACGGCAAATGCCACAGCAGTTCCAGCCGGATTAGCATAACCCATTGCGCTTATTGCCAGATAGATTGAACCTTCATAAGGCCCCAGATTTCCCGGCACCGCAGGCACAGCGATAGCAAACGCCGCCGCCGCAATATACAACATCGTGGCCGCCCAACTGGCCTGTGTATAAAATGTAAACATCAATATATACCCGGCAATCGTCGAAAAACCCCAGCTCACGGCTGTCCACGCCAATGCTGCGAACAGCGCACGCGGATGAGTCAAGGGTTGTAAGCCATCCAAAAAGTGATCGAGCCATCGTGTCAATCGCACGGCTAACGGCGAGTCACTTTCCCGCCCGATGATGTGCAATCCCCATTGCAGCAGTCGATTTGCAAGCTGTCGCTGACTAGCCAATATAACGAGTACGACAAAGCCTACAACAACCAGCGCACCACTCACCAATGCACTCGTCCGAATTTGGTCAGGTACGGGGCCACCTGCCAGCGCCAACACCACCATCAACACCACCGCTAATAAATCCAGCAGACGCTCGACGATAATCGTACTTGCCGTCTTCATAGGTGGCACAGGCGGAGTCGCACGGGTCGCCAAATAGATGCGAGCCACTTCACCAATCCTCAGCGGTAGCACCCCATTAACAAAATAGGCCACATTCATAATGCTGAATGTCCGACCAATCGGTAAATCGCCACTCAACAACACTTGCCAACGGAAGGCACGCGTCACCAATCCGAGCAGCAGAAAGACCACCGTCGGCAGCACATAGATATACCGTGCGCCCACAATCGCGTCTTTCAGTTGATCCAGATTGACCTGTGAGGCAATAAAGTAGATAGCCACCAGACTAACAATTAGCCCAAGCAAGCCCACGCGCCAGCGTTTCACGCGGTTCTGCGCCTTTCTGTGAATGGATGCACAAAGGCCGCATTATACTATCGTCTCTAAAGCCCTGCCGAGACTCAACTCGCAGCATACCCTAAGACCAAAGTCCCCATTCTTGACATCCCTCCCCCGACATCCTATAATTCTCTTCAATCGCGGGTGTAGCTCAGTTGGTAGAGCGTTTGCTTCCCAAGCAAAATGTCAGGAGTTCGAGTCTCCTTACCCGCTAAACAAGAAAGAACGTCCAATCGGGCGCTCTTTTCATTAACCAAATATTCATCATTACATCAGCTAATAACTCATCCTGATTGTGCCAAAACTGTGCCTTCAAACGTGGCGAAGATATCGAGAGTAATCTTTGAATTTGCCGAATATAAATTGTTATCGATGGTAAGAAACCAATGGCCTGATCCATGACTTTCATCATTCTAGAAAACAATATATGCTATGGCATCGCATAAACAAAAATATCATTCAACGGAGTGAAGTATGGTTAGCGTACAATTTGAAGAATCGTTCTGGTGCAATGTGGATGTCGCTTTCCGGCGGTTGGATCTTCTTTACCAACGCGAGTATGAACCGCTTGGGTTAGCCGTGGTTGAAGCACACATTCTTCAACTGTTATATACAGAAGATGGGCAGATGCCAAGTCGCTTGGCTAAGGCGGTTGGAAGACCTGCCACTTCCTTCACCCCAATTCTCGACGGATTGGAGAGGA
>JACDGI010000378.1:2040-7842 GCA_013821665.1 Anaerolineae bacterium | reverse complement strand
CACCCAACGTGGAAAACGTGACTGGAAAATACTGGGAAAAGAGCAAAGCCGTGTCATCCGGCCTCGCTGCCTATGATGAGGCCACCTGGACGCGATTGTGGGAAGTTAGTGACAAAATGCTTGCGGCGAGAATGACGGCAGGCTAAGGACACACCGCTTACAGTAAAGGTTCTAAAGTTAACCCGATTCGATGTTTTCTTTGGCTCATTCTGGAGTGGCAATACCCTAATTTAGTGGAGAGAAAGAGAGTCTCTCGGATTGGGATTCAAAAGTACAAGGACCGACATAACCCAAAGTCGAATGGCGACGTTGACGCGAGACACCGTGATCGCTGCTACACCCGCTAGTTTAGCAACATCATGTATGGTAATCACAGCTTTTTCCTCGACAATTCAGTGATAATCTAATTAGGCTCACTTTATCGCGCGTCGTCACACGAATAAATCAGGATGCAGAATAATCACATTCAAATGTGAATATTAATTTCCAGTCCTTCATAACAAACAATTCTGACCGATGAAGGTTCTGGCAAAATAGGATTGTACGAGTCGTCAACAATGATGATCCGAAATTCCCGTGAAGAAGGCATTCCTTGATAACTGCCTTGACGTTCATGAAGGGTAAAGCGTCGGGCTGCCTCATCCCACGAAAGACGGGTTATGGCGAAATGTCCCTGCTCGTAATTGTAATTATTACCCTCATCCTCATACAGCGTGAAACTGCCGCTCTGTCCGATATAAATCCGTAGTTCAAGAGTGGCATTGGGTTGTTCATCGGCATAAGAGACATCGGGGCCAATTGGCACAATAGAACCACTTCGCACGTACAGCGGCATCGTATCGAGTGCTGCATCCGCGTAGATTGTTTGCCCGCCAGCATATCGCCGACCTGTCCAAAAATCATACCAATCGGCCCCATTCGGTAAATAAACCGGGCGGGTTTTTGAAACCCCGTCAATGACGGCTGATTCAGCTGCGAAGTACATCGGGTTTGTCACCGGATTAACCAGAAAAGCGGGGCCAAACATGAATTGATCCTCAATATCATAAGTACCTGAATCAGATCGGAAATCAAATGGTAAGGCGCGCATCATGGTATAGTCGCACTGCGTTGTCATCCCTGCTAACGAATAGAGATAAGGCATCAACCGGTAACGTAGACGCAAAAACTTTACAAGTGCCTCATACATCAGATCGCCGGGATTTCCGAAACGCCAAATTTCACGCGGCGTATCCGTACCGTGTGCGCGAAACATCGGCAAGAAAGTGGCGTACTGAAACCAGCGCACGTACAATTCACGGTAGCCCATGTCCTCGACACCGCTATTATAATCACCATTCCAGAACCAGAGCTTGGGGTCATTTTTGACAAAGAACGCACCAATATCAACCGTCCAATAGGGTAAGCCGGTGGCACAGAAATTCAGTCCATCCGCGATCTGTCGCCGCAGCGTGTCCCATGTTGCAGAAACGTCGCCTCCCCATGTGATCGTGCCATAGCGCTGCTGCCCTGCATACGCAGATCGAGTGAGATTGACCACACGTTTGTCTGCGGTTGTCTTACGCTGTCCTTCGTAAATACCTTGCGAATGCATCAGTGAATAGGCGTTAATAAATTCCGGGTCCAAATATCGTTTTGCTTCTTCAGTGTTGATACGTAGACGTTCTTCTGGTTCGGGTTTAAATGCCCCCCTCCAATCCGCCTGAAAGGGTTCGGTGCAGTCGGTCCACCATGCATCAATACCGTAAGCGAATAGTCCCTCATTGGCCTGTTTCCAATAAAGCTGACGTGCCGCATCCTGAAAAGCGTCGTAAGTAGCCTTGTTACCGAGCATATAACCGTGATCAACCATCTCGCGCCAGTTGTCGCCTCCCGGATTCATATTCGGCCAAATCGAAATCATCAAACGGGCATTCATTTGGTGAAGTTCATCCACCATGCCCTTTGGATCAGGAAATCGATCTGGATCGAACGTCTTCTGCCCCCAGAGGTTATTCGGCCATGATTTCCAGTCTTGCACGATGCAATCCAGTGGAAGACCGCGTTCACGGTATTCTTTTACAACGCTAATCAACTCGACTTGCGAGACGTACCTTTCTTTTGACTGGATGTAGCCAAACGACCATTTGGGAAGCATGGTTGCTTTCCCTGTGAGATGTCGAATACTTTGTATAATTTGATCGAACTCCGGACCATAAATGAAATAGTATTCCATTTCATCATCAACGTCTGTCCATATGTAGGAACCGAAAGCATCGTCATGAAAGGTCATTAAGGAATAACTGTCAATCAGTATTCCGTATCCCCTCGTCGAGAGAAGAGTCGGAACCACCACTTTCATATTTTCCTGATATAAGTACTGATGCTGCCCCCGCAAATTCATCATGCCTTCTTCATGTGAACCCAGCCCGTATAATGCCTCATCGGGCATCCATTCAAACTCCAGTTTTGTATGGAAAGCTTGGCGGTCAACAACCTGCCGAACGGATGGGGCATAGGCATGGACACCATCTGCGTCCTGCCGTATTTGAGCTTCAACTGATTCGTCAAATACCGATTTGACAACATCTATCGGTACGAGAGTCTTTCCCCCTTGATCGGGTTCTTTAGTCAGAATCTGACCCGAATGATTGAGGTAGGTAAATGCGCCAGTCTGCCTGTTGACTCGTATGGATAGGTTTGGAGTCGAAAATACGATTGCCTCTGTCGTTTCACTCACGTCAATAGCAACAGAAGCACTTGGTGTGCTTTCAATCATCAAACTCTTTTTTGTGCTGAATTCTTGAGTCGGTGCATAACGCACGCGAACAATACTGTCCGAGTAAGGTGTCAGTTCAAGAAATCCGGTGGGGGTTTGGACTATCACAGCATTGCCATGAATAGTGTATTGGATGGATTGCAAGTATGTACTCCGTATTTAAAATAAATACTTCTGTCGATTGAAATAATAGACATTTGCATCGTCGCTAAACGCTTTGTGACATCCTGCTGTTCGTGTTGCCCGATGCTTAGCCTTTGACCGCTCCGCTTGTTAAGCCGGAGAGAATAAAGCGCTGCCCAAACAAGTAAATAACAATTACCGGCAGAATCGTGAGCAATATGTCCGCAGACACCAGATTCCAATTCTGTTGATACTGCCCAAAAAAGTTGTAGACAGCGAGAGTCATCGGCCAATTGGCACTATTGTTCAGATAGTAAAGTGGCAGCAAAAAATCATTCCAGACTCCCAAGAAATTCAGGATGCCTGCCGTCACCAGTACGGGTGTGAGCAGCGGTAGGATTATGCGAACAAAAAGCTGAACCGGCCCACAGCCATCAATAATAGCGGCCTCATCAAGTTCTCTTGGAACCGAATCGATGAAACCATACATGAGAAAAACGGCGAATGGAATCTGTGTCGCCGTATACAGGATAATAATGCCTGCCTTGGTATTGATTAGGTGGGTGACCTGCATGATTTTGGTCAGGGTGAAGAAGTTTACTGGCAGCGCAATACCCATAATCAGAAAGAAGTAAACGAACCGGTTTAACCGCGTTGGATTACGTGACAGCACGTAGGCAGCCATCGCTGCAAACAGGGTTCCCAAGATCGTTGAGACAGAAGCATACAATACGCTGTTGAGAAAACTTGTCGCCAGCTTTCCTTTATCGATCACCGTCGTGAAGTTTTCAAAATAAAAGTTAGTGGGCAGCTCGATGCCCATCGAGCTGGCTTGAGCTGCCGATTTGAATGCGTTCGTGATAATCAAATAGACCGGAATGATCATAATAAGGCTGATAAGAATCGCAGCGGTATGGGCACCAGCGCGTTGAATGATTTTGGGCTGCATGGGTAACTCACTTATAGGTGTTTTTCAAAAAAGACTATTCTCTGACCCGTTCGCGATCCATCAAACGAATGACAAAATAACCGGCGACAACCAGAATGAGGAACAAGATGCTCGAGATTGCCGTACCAAGTCCGTATTGGCCCTGCGAAAATGTCTTGAATATTTCCGTCGAAAGCACTTCCGTTGCATAACCGGGGCCGCCGTTAGTCAGGGCATACACGATGTCAAAAACGCGCAGTCCGTACAATATATTCAGTACGGTCACAACGCTGATAGCTGGCATGAGCAATGGGAAGGTAATGTGCCGGAATCGTGACCAAGCGTTTGCACCATCTACCTCGGCTGCTTCGTAATACTCGCGGGGAATGGTCTGAAGACCGGCGAGCAGGATGACCATGATATAGCCAACGCCTTTCCAGGTATCCACACCAATAACGGACATCAACGCTACACGGGGATCAACCAGCCACGGTTTCGCCATACCATCGGCTCCGATACTGCGAAAGAACGTATTGAGCAGACCCGTTGAGGGATTCAGGATTGATTTGAAGATCAGCGCGACCACAAGGGTGGGCAGCACAGCGGGCAGGTAGATCATTGTCCGGTAGATATGGACGAAGCGCTTAATGCCTTCATTCAACAGGACCGCCAGCGCGAGGCCTAAAACCAGCTTGAGCACACTGGTATTTAGGGTAAAGAGAAGCGTATTCGAAATGTATTTTAGATATTGTTCACCCGGCGCAAAGATCGTTTTAAAGTTCGCTAAACCGACGAAATTCACATCATTGGAATAGCTGCTCCAATCGGTAAAGGCATAGGCGATACCGCTCAGGCTTGGAATGATAAAAAATACAATATATAAAGCAAGAGCAGCCAGTACAAAATAAAAAGGATAATATTGACTTCGGAGTTTCATCACATTTTTCCTGCGGATCAATAGTCGCCCCAACCTTGGTTTTCTGGATTGGGGCGATTGAATTGTATTATGTCAACGTTTGCTAAGCTTAGTTATTCCAAGCAGGATCCTTGGCCGCTTTAGCCAAATCGGCACGGCGCTTGTCAATACTTGCCAATACATCTTTAGGTTCCATAGCTCCAGTGACCATTGCTGTCAAATCTTTGCCAATATCCATCCATTGCGGATTCACATAATTGACAGCCGTTTGGTAAACGGTTCCGCGCTGAGTGTGCGCATCAAGAAATGCCTGCTGACTGGGGATCAATTTGCTCTTCAAACCCGAAAATGGCAGACTGGTTATTTCCGGAGTGTTATCAAGCATATATTGCAGGTTCTCAGGCTGTGCAAGGAAGTCAAAATACTGTTTGGCTTCGTTCACATATTGTGAACCTGAATAAATGAACTTGGTCGGGCCAGCCGGATTGATGTTCAGGTTCTGATTATCAGCCAACGGGATAACAAACGCACCAAAGGTGTCAGCCTTCATGTCTGGATAATCATGTTCAACCTGCTGGGGGAAAGTCAGGTTAGCCAAAATCATGGCGACCTTGCCACCGGCTAATGCTTTGGTACGATCCGCATACGCGTCGGACAGGGCATTTTGGCCCATGTATCCAGCATCGTACATCTCTTTAAACTGCTGTATGTCTGTTAGCATCGTTTCATTATCTGCAAACTTGGCTTTATTAACGTTGAGTTCATCAGCCAAACCGGAAGTAACTTCTTCGTAGCGCGGGCCGTTTTCAGGGAACCACAGTACATGGTGCCAACCGTCTGAAAACGGCTCATAGATGGGCTGAATGCCAGCGTCTAGCAGTTTCTGGCACAAGGCTTTGAAATCAGCATAAGTTTTGGGTTCGCTCAGGCCAAGCTTTTCAAAAATGGCTTTGTTGTAGTTAATAACCCATGTGGTTCCGTAAATATCCCAAATGGTCAGGCCATAAAGTTTGCCATCAAGTGTTGATTGAGCGGCGACCAGTGGATCTTCCTGCTTGGCCCACGCTTCGCCAGACA
>JACDGI010000378.1:0-2030 GCA_013821665.1 Anaerolineae bacterium | reverse complement strand
AAATCGACAGCGTTCTTTTCGACATCGTATTGGAGTTTCAAATCCGTGACACCACTTTGCCCACCAAAGATGTCCGGCGCTTCACCAGAATTCAATTTGGTCTTTAAGACCGGGGTATATTGGTCGGCTGGGATGACTTGATAGTCAATATGAATACCCGTCTTTTCCTCAAACTTTTTCCCCAACGCCTGCTCAGCGTCGAACATCCAACCTTGGCTTATAATGTAGGTCAAAGTGGTCTTTGCCTGTGCATGGACAGACATTCCTCCCAGACCAGCAATGGTTGTTACTAAAAACGCGATCAGTATGGCTTTTTTCACGATACCTGCTCCTCTAACTACTATTTAAATGATCCTTTTTACTGCGATGTATTACGGCAACGGCAATAAGCAAAACAAAACTAATAGCTAACTGGCATAAGTTAACCCTCCTTGAAAACCCTGTGTTGTAGTGAAAAAGTTATATGCTCTTAAATGCGAGCGTCGATTAAGTTATCGCTTTTGTACTCTCCCGAACCACCAAATTGGGTGCAACAAGAATCTGTTGAGCGGGTAGATCTTTTTGTCTGAGTTTGTCAATCATCAAGACGGTTGCCTGATAACTGATTTCGTAGGGTGACCACTCTAATGTAGTGAGGGAAGGTGTGACGACATCCGCAAAATTGCCCCCAAAGCCGACGCTCATCACCGAGCAATCTTGAGGGACATTGCGACCCCGTGCAGCCAATGCTTTGATGCTCCCGGCAGCCGTTAAATGGCTTACAGTAATGATAGCGGTCAGTTCGGGGTTCTCCTGAAGCAAATCATGCGTTCCCTCATAACCTTCTTCAACACTGTTCAACCCGATCTCTCGATAACTGCTACGCAAACCATAATTGTCGAGTGCGCGCTTATATCCGTCGAGAGAGCGTACTGCGGGACCGATTCCGGCTTTGCGCCACGATTGGGGGTAAGTCAGCAATCCAATGTTTTGGTGTCCTAATTCAACCAAGAAATCGACTGCTAGAAGCATTGCATTCTCAAAATCAAGGTCAATGAAGGTTAAGTCTTCAAGCTCAGAACACCGCCCGATCATGACAAAAGGATAATTGTTTTCCCGCAGTATATTGACACGCCAATCATCCATACGCACTTGTAACAGAATGATCCCGTCAACCTGATTGCTGCGATACATGTTGAGTAAAGAATCAGGGGTGAGCTGCGAAACGAGAAAGTTAATGAAATATTCTTTTTCGCTGGCTGCTTCTGCTGTACCTGTGAAATAAGAGGTCTCGATAACCGTGCTGAGTTCGTGAGGCGATTCGATTGGATGATGAAGTGCAAGCGTTTGACTGGCTGCACCGCGTAACTGTCGTGCTTGTGTATGCGGTACATATCCAAGCTGCTTAATTGCCTGATTGACCCGCTCTCGTGTCTCATCCGCCACGTATTCTTTATTATTGAGGATGCGGGAAACCGTTGGTACAGATACCCCGGCTGCCTTGGCAACATCTGTAATGGTGATACCTTGTTTGAGGTTCGAGGATTTCGATTGTGGCATAAATAAACAATCTTAGAAATTTTCTGATAACGATTTCTGATAACGTTATCAGAAATCGTGTTTATTGTCAATAACCTCAAATTCGCTCTATTAAAAGGCTCTGTCTAAAAAGGTTTTAGCTTGTGCTGCAAACTGGACAGGTCAGTTTATCCGAAGTAATTCGCATATCAGTAGGGAGATTACTTAACGGCTATTCCATAATGGTCTTGGAATCTAACTGGCTACTTCTACCTACTTCTGAATATGTGATTTGGAAGGTTCTTGCCTGAAAATCCGCATCGAGTTCCGCCCAATCTGATCCCGCTTCCCAACGAAGGCGCAACGCCGAATCATCGGGAACATTTAAGATGTGAAATTCACCATTAAATGCCGGATGGGTATTCCGAAACAGGATGAGACGGCATAACCCTTTTACCACAGGTTGCCCCATTTGCTGAAGAATTTCCGCTTTAGAAAATGTATGTCGATTGATGTCCCGCCCCTCACCGGTC
>JACDGI010000377.1 GCA_013821665.1 Anaerolineae bacterium | reverse complement strand
ACCGGTTAGGGAGGCAGCACTATGACAGATGGACCGCAGATTTTAATTGTGGATGATGAATTACAAATTCGCCGTTTTCTCCGCGTGAGTTTAGAAGCCAACGGCTATAACGTCCATGAATCGGACGCAGGGCATGATGCGATTGTAAAGACCGCGCAGTTGCGCCCCGATTTGGTGATCCTTGATATGGGTTTGCCGGATATGGACGGCCTAGAAGTTCTCAGGCGTATTCGCGAATGGTCGAAAACGCCTGTGATTATCCTCTCGGTGCGTGATAACGACCGTGACAAAATCGCCGCCTTAGATGCCGGTGCGGATGATTACCTCACCAAGCCCTTTAGCACCGAAGAACTCTTGGCACGGATGCGTGTGGCGCAGCGTCATGCCCAGCCGCAAGAACAGGAAGCCATCTTTACCGCTGGTAACGTGCAGGTTGATTTTGCCCGCCGCTTGGTCACACGTAATGGCGAACCTGTTAAATTAACCCCCACCGAATATGCTTTGCTGCGCTTGCTCATCCAACATGCCGGACGTGTCCTCACGCACCGTCAGATTCTCAAAGAAGTCTGGGGGCCGGAATATGTGGAAGAACTCCATTATCTGCGGGTATACTTCGCACAGTTACGCCAAAAACTCGAAGATGATCCCACACTCCCCAAGCTGATCCTCACCGAACCGGGAGTTGGCTATCGTCTACAAACCTAAATCGAGCGCCTAATGGATCGTTTTTTCCGCAGTCTATTTGGTCAGCCATCCGAACCGTTACCCATTATTCAACGGTCAGATATTCAACTGCCATCTCCCATCACACGCAAAGTATTGATCATTACGCATAATCCAATCCTGCGTTCACAGGGTAATCGCACCCTCAAAGAACACTTCGGCTGGCAAGATCCGCATCAACTGGCGCAAGGTTATATCAACGACATTCGCGAGATCAGCTTAGGCTATGCCAACTACGAAATCGTTGAACATCTCGAAGTTGACTCTTATCCCCTCAAACGTGATGGCTTTCGTTACACCGAGCAGTCGTATCTGGAAGCGTGGCGTAATAAAAGCTTTCATGATCCTGATGGTGTCGATTACCTCGAACTGGTGCGTGAATTCAATATGATTGAGCGCGTCAATAGCGGCGAAATTGACGAAGTTTGGTTGTTCGGCCATCCCTACGGCGGCTACTGGGAATCCATTATGTGTGGGCCGGAAGCCTTCTGGTGTAATGCGCCACCGCTGGCTGGAACCGAACACGCCTCGCGTCGCTTTGTGATTATGGGCTTTAACTTCGAGCGTGGTGTCGGCGAAATGTTAGAGGACTTAGGCCATCGTGCCGAGTCAATCCTCTTCAAAGTTTTCGAAAACACACATGGTGATGCGAATTTGTTTGAAAAGTTTCTGCGCTACGACAAAAAAGATCGTGGACGCGCTGAGGTCGGCAACGTCCACTTCGCCCCCAACAGCCAGCGCGACTACGATTGGGGCAATCATACGCCGGTTCTCAGTCGCTGCGACACATGGCTAAACTTCCCCAATCTCACCGGCGAACCCCGCACCGTCACTTGCGCCGATTGGGGTAACGGCGACATCCGCACCCATCACAAATGGTGGTTTATCCGCTTCCCACATTTCGTTGGCGAAACCAACGCCATTTCATGGAATTGGTGGCAGTACGTCATCGACCCCAATACAGTGACTTAGCCACAAGACTTTCCACATTTACGGACATGACACACGTCATAACCCATTAAGGCATATATCACTACGCCAAGTTGCAGCGTAACTCTATACTTCTCTGTAAGTTCCAATAAATAGTGTTTTGTTTAACGTCTATAAAATAAACTTACCGAAGAGAGTAGATGATGCGAAAATTGCTACCATTGGTTGGATTGGTTGTCGTTGGCATTTTGATTCTGGTGTGGCGCTTGCCCACCAACCAATCATCAATGCCTGATAGTATGGTTATGGCTCCCGAAAGTCAGTTGCCCGCCTTTTTGAACGGCGCGACCACCAATACCCGTGACGCTTATCGCTTTGCGATTGCCAACCATAATGAACTGGAAAAGTACCCTTGTACCTGTGGCTGCAAATATATGGAGCATATGAGCAATGCTGATTGCTATGTCAAAACATCTGCGCCGGATGGAACGGTAACTGCCTTTGACCAACACGCCAGTGCTTGCGGCATCTGCGTGGATATTACCTTGGATGTCATGCGCTTGATGCGTGAAGGTCAAAAGCCCATCGACATCAGAGCCTATATTGATAAGACCTACAGTAAGTATGGCCCTTCAACGGATACACCATTGCCTTCTGCCTGAACACGCCAATATCCCATACCCTTTGTAACCCTTTTGCATATCGAGTTTGTGCCTAACCAGAGTCTCTTAAAGCCCCTCTCCCCCGAACTCAAGGGAAAGGGGTTGGGGTGAGGGGGTTAAAATTACTCCATTAGTTAAATAGGTGCGGCACTCCGGCTTTCCTGAATCGCCAGATCAATGAATACTGCCGCCGACCATCCGAAAATTGGTGCCGCTTTCGGTGGGCGTTCACCGGTAATCGGATTGTAGTATTCGTAAATATCGCGCTGGTTCATAATTACTGCCAGCGTATCCCGCCGCAGTTTAGTACCTAATTCCGTTTTTCCGATGCGGTTCAAGCCCTCGACAAACAAGTAGTTGATGTTCATCCACGATGGCCCACGCCACATCTGCATCGCATCGAACTTGGGGTCGTTAATTGCTACCGTTGCTAGTGGATACTTTGTCCAAAACAAATTCGGATCGACCAGATGGTTCAGAACCTTGTCGAGAATATTGTCGGGCAGTTGGCCGGTGCAAAGCGGCATCAAACTAAAAGGTGTCACCACAGGGATGAACTCGCCGTTATGCTTCGCCATGAACATGCCGCGACTTTCATCCCACAGCGATTGCATCATATCCTGCGCTGTTTGGGTCGCCATCTCGCGAAAGCGTGCTGCATCCTCCGTCCGTCCGATGAAGTCTGCGATTTTTGCCAGCGATTCCTGTTGCACACACATATAGGTATTCAAGTCAGGCGCAGTGACGGGCATCCCCACGTCCCACAACGGGCTGTCATCCAACCCCGACGAAAATGGATGCCGGTATTCACATAAGCCAGTGCCATCATTGTTATTGTTAAACCACCAGTCATGCCAATGCACCAGCGGCTCGTAAACTTCTTCGAGGAAATCATGATGGTGCGAAGTCTCAAATATCTTGAGCGCTGCCCACGCTGCCAATGGCGGTTTGGTCACATCAGCCTCTACAGGAAGGCTTAAATGGGTCACAGTTCCTTCGTCATGGATAGCATCTGGCAGCATTCCATCGCCGCGCTGATGATCCAGCACAATTCGCAGTTGATCTTCCGCCAACCGTGCGTCCACATGCCGGAAGGCGAGGGCATGAAAGAATTGATCCCACTGCCACACCCCTACATAATGAATCTTGGATGGTGCCAGTGCTTCCCGCGTGAAATAAAAACGCTGGCTTAATAACCCCGCCCGCATAATCCACCACGCATAGTCATATTGCTCGCGGTATTCCGGCAGCACCGGTGGTGTCGCGCTGAACCATTTCTCCCAGCGCTCATAAGCCAGCTTGATTTCACTTTCGGCATCGGGAATCGAGCGGTTGAAGCCCAAGCGTGGCGTGATATTCAGCATGAACACATCCCCATGCTCGACCTCAACCGAACCTTTGACCTTGTACCAACCTTCAGGCATCAAACTCATTTCGTTGGAGGTCAGCTTGGCGTTGGTCGTGTAAGCGATATTGCGGATGCCATGTAAATCCCCACCGCGCCGACCAATCTGCCCACGATCCCCTTGTGCGCTGAATTGAAAGTTATGCTTTCCCGGCGGCATACGCAGCAGCAGCGTTTCCGCGTCTGTGAACACAAAGTCAAATGTGCCTTGAGCCGTTTTGAGTTTGGTCAGGTGTGGATAACTTTCTACCTCGAATGGCAATGGTTGCCCCTCGTCATCCAGAAAGGCAAACTCTTTGAGGATTGGTGGACGCATCCGGTAATGTCCGGTTCGGCTTTGCACTTTTTCCCAACGTTCCGCCAGTCGGATGAACAGCTCATTTTCCTTGCGGAACAGCATCAGCCGTGTTCCCCGGTCAGTAAAGGGAATATTTGTCAGGTCAATGCGGTTTTGCAGTTGTTCCATAAATGACATGACTCATCCTTAGTGATGTGTAAAGTTAAATGCTACTGCTGCGCTTTGAGCCAGCATGTTTGATAAGCGTCCAGTGTGACCGAACTTGAGCAAGTGGTCTCGGTTAGCAAATCAACCGATGATGCGAAAGGAACTTCAACCGTTTGGCTTTCTCCGCTGATATTGAACAGGCATACCACATGCTCGGCATGATCAGGTGACGTGCGTTCCAAAAGCAGCACATGTCCATCAGCCATTGTTCGCGCTTGCTGCTTACCGTTAGGATGGAAAGCGCTCGACTGCATCCTTGTCTGGATTAAATGGGTGTAGCCATCGAACACCTGCGCGCGGAAACTCATCGGATCATCCAGTTCGCGTGTGACCTCATCGACATTGATCTTGCGCCGGTTAATGGCACGCGGATAACCAGCTTGTTTCACGCCTTCCAAGTCATTGTGTGATCCGATCAAACTGTGGATATACACGGCTGGCACACCCGCCAGTGACAGCATAATCGCCTGTGATACGAGGAACCGCGCGACTTGCTTTGCCATTGGTTCATTATGGTCAATGATCGCGTCCACATACGTGATATTCAGTTCATAGGGACTGCGCGATCCGTCCGAATTGGCTTTATAGGAGACTAATCCGCCGCTGGCCTCCACTTTGTTGATCAGTTGTTGCAATTCACCCGCATTCAGGATGCCCTCCACCGGACGCACACCAATACCATCATGTGAGGCGGTGAAATTGAAAAAAGTGGTGTGGTCACGCGGCGTAGTTAGGGTATTAATCCAATTGCCCAGCTTATAAGCATCACCGACCGTCAACGTGTAAAACAGCAGTGGCGGCAGCGTAAAATTATAAACCAACTGCGCTTCGGGAGTGTCACCGTGACCGAAATACGAAATATTCTCGGCATGTGGCACGTTCGTTTCGGTGATGAGAATCACTTCCGGCGCAACAGTATCCAGAACTGCCCGCATCAGTTGGATGATTGCGTGTGTTTGCGGTAAGTGTATTGAAGAGGTTCCAGCCTCTTTCCACATATACGCAATCGCATCCAACCGAATCACCGATGCACCTTTTTCCACGTAAAACAGCAGCACCTTGAGGATGCGCATCAGCGTTTCAGGATGGCTGTAGTCGAGGTCAATCTGGTCGGCGCTAAAGGTCGTCCAAACGTGAACGCTAGTGCCATCAGCCTTTGTAAATCCAGTCAGCAGCGGCGACGTTCGTGGACGTGTCACACTGCTAAGATCGGTATCAGGGCTTTCCGTTCTGAATAATCCTTCATACTGCTTGTCACCAACCAGAAAGCCTTTGAACCACTCACTCTCTGCCGACATATGGTTGATCACCGCGTCAAACATCATGCGGAAATCCGAGCTTATGTGTTGAATATCATCCCAACTGCCCAGCGCTGGATTGACTGCGTAGTAATCAATGACCGAAAAGCCATCATCAGACGAGTAGGGATAAAAGGGTAGGATATGAACCGTGCTGATCGCCGTTTTGAGTCGCTGCTTCAAAAAGTAATTCAGTGTTTGTAAGGGTGCTTCGTTCGGATGCTGAAGCGTGTCACCGTAGGTAATCAGCGTGACGTTTCGCTCGGAAAAGTAGTCGCCTGTAGACGAACGAGGCAAGTCAACATTGGCGACTAAATCGCGGATTTTGTCAGCGTAAATGCTGGCTTGTTCTTGGCTGTAGAGTTGTCTTAAAAGGGAGGAAATACGGTCTGCGGCTAAGGTTGAATTTGAATCGGTGGCGGATTGTAGCACTCTTGCGCTCCCATCATCTGGTTAATCAAAAGTGTGAAGTAGCCTTTTGTGCATTATAGGCCTCTCTCTCGCTGACCGTCAATTTTCGGCTCGTGATAATCATCCTCTACTCATAAGACCTTTGTTTGAGCAATAATCTGCTTACCTGCCTCTAATCGTTCACTTCGGCTGAACGTCGCACTTCCCGTATCTTTAACACTTTCCAAATCATATAACTCACCACGACCGTGCCGACGATGATCGCGCCGACAATAATCAGCGGTTCGTATTGCCGGATGATGTCCAAAATAGACCGCCAATTTTCGCCCAGTATGTACCCTAATCCCATATACAAGGCGATGGCAAAGCCTGTACTCAATGCTGTACAGGGTATAAATATCTTGAGAGGTAGCTTGCTCATGCCTGATACAATTGACATGGTTGGTCGCACCACCGGCAAAAATCGCCCGAAGAACACCATCCATCCGCCATATTGCTTGAATAGCTTCAGCGTATAGTCCAACATGCCTTCATTCATGCCAGTATATTTACCCCAGCGCCGGATGAGCGCCCGCACCGCCGGTTCGCCACCGCGTTTGCCCACCAGATATAAAATGAGCGATCCGGTTGTGCTGCCCGCTACTGCTACTGCCCATATTGCCAGCAAGTTAATTTTGCCTTGCGAGGCCATCATGCCAGCCAGTGGCAGCAGCGGTTCGCTCGGAATAGGCGTAAACACATTTTCCAACACCTGCACGACGAACATTCCCGGATACCCGAACACCGTCAGCAAATGTTCGAGAAATATCGTAATCTGATTAATGAGATCCGCCATCAGCCACCCTTATAACAACATCGTTCGTGTACAACCTATAACGCATTCGATGCTCTATAGTCGCACACTTTTCATAACATCGCGCTAAAGATTTACACCGCTTGTGCCGCTTTTCCTCTTCTGTCATCGGGAAAGTTACTGCCGCACTAAGGCGAGGTTGTATTTGTTGGGGAAGGGGTCGGCGTGGTTAATGCCGCCGAAGTTTGCTGTAGCAATTCAATTTGTTGTTGTGTCGCACTTTCAATAATCTCTGTTGCGGTTAATTCCAGTGGATCAATTGTAGTTGGAGTAGCTGTCGTTTGCGTCAAATTCGGTGGCGTATATTGTGCGGTGACTGTTTCAGCCTGAGCTGCTGTGGCCGTTAAGTTTGTTGGCGAGTTTTGTGTCATTCGCACCGATTCGGTCTGTGTACTGCCTACATATTCTGTCGCCAACACAATCGTAGCAGTCATCGGCTCCCCTGCAATCCGCGTATTAACTACAGGATCAACACACGGTGACGCGGGGATGGTAATATCTTGTCCAAATTCAATTCGGTTTACATCAGTAATCCCGTTCGCGCTTGCAATGGCTTCAACTGGTACATCATAAAACATCGAAATGCCAAAGAGTGTATCTCGCTCTTGTACACGATAGGTTAGCGACGGACCGTAGATACAAGGGACAACGACAGCACTCTCGGCACGCATCACTCTCAAGTACGGGCGTACAAATAAAATCCCCACTACTGCAAGTAGGATGATTAATCCTACGGCAATAATAGAGGTGAAAATAGCAGCAGTTCGCAGCCATCGCACGCGCTGATGCAAAAGTCCATTCTCGGCTTCAGTTTTCTGATAATCGTCGGAAATTTGGCTAACAGACTCTTGAATACTCTTGGATGTCTGCTCCCAAACATCGTCCGAAACTTTCATAATAACGGGTTTCTTCACAACAGTTCCTTCAGACTCACCGCGATCTCTGCCGTCACACCTTTGATCGTCATCAAATCTTCGACGCTGGCATTCTTCACCGCATCAATCGAATTGCCGAATGCCTTCAAAATCGCCTTGCGACGCTTCGGCCCGATGCCAGGG
>JACDGI010000376.1 GCA_013821665.1 Anaerolineae bacterium | reverse complement strand
CTATTATTGTGTGCAGTGTTCTCCGTCAGAAAGAATTGGCCCTATCCTTAGGCGCTGCTGCCTTTATCGAAAAACCCATCTCTGAACAACATCTTATCGATATTCTGGCTCGTCTTATTGGTCCTAATTAATCCTTTGTTCGATTAAGGTTTATTGCAGAAAAATTGGATATTCCCATACTCAGCTATTAAGACTGTATGACTTTAGAACCTTTGAGATACCTAAGGTAACTAACTCAAAAGATCACCTGATTGGTATTAACTCCGTAAAGTAATGTAAATAATTTATGTTTACTTTCAAATAAATTACAATATAATTGTTGCGAACGGGTCGCCGCACCTATCCTAGATATTTCAAACTCAACTTCGCTTTTAATCGAGCGAAATACCGCTCACAACCCCGTCCTATCGATCCTACAAAAGTAAAGCTTCAGGCACAAGTCATTGAACTGCACTCAAAAGGGTGGAGTTTCCCAGCTATTGCCAAATATCTAGATATCAGTGTTGGCACTGCTTGGAATAGGCTTAGGCACAAAAGCTGAGACCACAATTTGCATTAGGCATATCGTGATCAGATTTAATCATCCAAGCCATTTGCTTCGCAACGGAAATTGCCTAATCGGTCTTCATTTCAAAGCAAGTAAGCTTTGCCACAAAGTTTTTGTTAAGTCGGTCCAAAATGTTTGAAGCTGTGCAGAACCTATTTCGTTGCTTACTACAAAATTATCGTTGGGTTTTAATTAAGTATTATTTATAGTCTGTATCTCAACTTGACTTTGACGTTACGTCAAACTGTAAAATTTGGGCGGTTATACAAGGAGCAACACAAATGTTTCGTATCGGAGAATTCTCCAAAATCGCCCAAGTATCGGGTCGTTTATTGCGCTATTACGACGAGTTGGGGCTGCTTAGTCCCGATTTCACGGATCATCAAACAGGTTATCGCTATTACAGTGCCAAACAACTGCCACAACTCAACCGTATTCTGGTTTTGAAAGAACTGGGTTTGTCATTGGAACAGATCGCTCAACTGTTGGAAAGTGATACTTCGACCGCCGAGATTAGAGGGATGTTGGCGCTGAGGAAAGCACAGATTGAGCTTTCTGTTCAAGAAGAAATGATGCGGCTGCGCATGGTCGAGTCGCGGTTGCAACAAATTGACACCCATGGCCAGATCCAGGAACCAGACGTCGTTTTGAAATCTGTACCCACACAAAATTTTTTGGCACTGCGCGATGTCTTGCCGGGCATGTCCGGCATACGGCGGGTTGTACAGAAAATGGTCGGGGTCGTTCCGACGGTGGTTGGGCAGAGCAACCTTGGGTATGTCACGGTGGTGCTTCATGCGCTATCGTTCGACCCAGAAGAAATGGATGTCGAAGTGGGATATGTGCTAACGGGTAAAACTCAACCATCAGTCCGGTTGTCCGAAGAACGTACCTTGACTGTACGCCAACTGCCGGCTGTTACGACTATGGCGACGCTGGTACACATGGGGCGGGTGACAGAAACCCATCAGAGTTACGGCCCGATGGCAAACTGGTTGGAGCGGAATAATTGGCAGATTACGGGAACCGTGCGTGAGGTTTTGATGCAACTGCCGATTGAGGGTCAAGAAGATTCGGCTATGGTTGAGCTTCAACTACCAGTGAGCCAAATGGGTAAGAAATTGGGGTCTTGACTTTGACGTTACGTCAAAGGTTACCCTGTGTTTGCGGTCGACGAAACGACCGCAATCAACCCGAATTCAGCACAGGAGAAATGCTATGAGTACCCTTGACACTCTTATCAAACGAAACTATGTCTTCAGCGAACAGCGGTTCGTTCCAGATCAACCCCTGATGCCCACGCTGCGCACTATGGTTGTCAGTTGTGCTGATCCACGTGTTGATCCTGCGCATTTGCTAGGGCTTGAACCCGGCGAGGGGGTGGTCATACGCAATATCGGGGGGCGTATTACACCCGGGACTTTGCAAATGATGGGGTTGCTCCAGGCTATTGCACAGGTGGAAGGCATCAATCCCGGTGGTGCGTTCAACCTGATTTTACTCCAGCACACGGATTGTGGCATTACACGCCTTGAAGGTAAGCCAGAATTGCTCGCCAAATACTTTGGCATCGATCAGGTTGATGTTGCCACGAAAGCGGTTTCCGACCCCCATGCAGCCGTGATAGCCGATGTAGCCGCGCTCAAGACGATGGGTATCTTGCCCCGTGCTTGGCTCATTAGTGGCCTTGTGTATGACGTTCATACCGGACTTGTAGACACTGTCGTATTACCCGAACCGGTTGAATAGGGAACCCCGTAACGTCGCCTCTCGGATGAACCACAAGCAATCTTGTTTGGGTGCATCCGACTACGGATTTTCCTTTAGTTTTGTACCACCTAGCGAAAGCCTTGCTTCTTAAGGACTACTGTATGTTTAGTCCGCCTCCATTTCGAATTTCCCGACCAACACAGTCGTGTTAATTGTGTTTCTCGCGGTTGTAGTCTTGAAATAAATAAGTGAGGTCAGAAGATGAGTTTTTCCAATACAATGTATGGCGCAGTTGCCGAAAAAGTCGGCGGTGTGGTGTCGGCTCAAGCGTGGTTCGCGGGAGGGGAGCGGCTTGGTTATGACCCCAAAGCGCGTGCTGCCACTATGCAAGGCGGATCTATTAACGTTTTCTTGAGACGGGAAGGCGAAAGCGCTCACGCCGTTTCGTTTCTGCCGGGATATCCGGACGGCTCATTCGGGTGGGCGAAGGTTCTGCCGTATTTACCGAACGCCGCCGAGATGTCCAAACTATTCATCGAGTATGTGGGCATGGGCGATAGTGATAAGCCGAAGGACTATACCTATTCCACTGCTGAACGCCTGATTTGGTCGAAGCAATCTGGCGCGATTTCGGTGTTGAGTCTACGACTCTGATAGCCTTTGACTTCTCATCGCTTGTCGTATTAGAACACCTGCGACGTCGGCTTGAGCGTGCCGAACGAGGAGAGCCCGAGGGTGGGCCGGATATACCGCGCGTTTTTATCTTCAATGGCGGTCTTTTCACGGATGGGCATTCCCACCCGTGGTATACGACACCGATTTTGCGCGGCTTGCCGGACTGGGCTATGACAAACATCGGACGATCCTTTAGAGCGTTCAAGATGTTGGCCGGGGTGATGTGGTCAAAAGGTTATCACGTAACGGATGCTGAAGTCCATGAATTGCGAAACGCGATGGGCTTTTCTACCTTGCTAAAGCAGCGGGCTTTGTGGCCGATCATAAGGCGCAAGGCAATCGGCTGGATTTTGGTCACCTGTTTGAGGCTTACCGTGATCAGTTTCCATTCATGGTAGGTGGCAGCAGCGAAGATCCTTTTGAACATCGGCAGGTCTAACTCGCCCAGAGTAGGCTGAGTAAACAAGGTCCCCAAATCGAGCGCTTGCCCGGTGGCCACCTGATTACAAACGAACAACCGCAAGCGTTGGCGGCATTAATCGCTCATTTTGAACGAGAGTTCCCAAATAAGTAATCTGCCTTTACGAGAGTCTTGTTAACCAATATCCGAAGGAACTCATCTAGAGTATTTTAGCTTGCCCGATTCAAAGTTCCCAGTCTTTGGTTTCCTTATCGGATCCGAAATGCAACTTAAAAACACAATGTACCTCCTCAAAGTGCAAGTTTCATGCTGACGAAATGGACGCGGTTGCAAAAAAGGGCCGGGACCGGTTGAAAATGTGCCATCAATTGTAACTTGGCTCTGCACGGACGCAGCAGCTGTATCGTGTCACGTCTTCCACTCAGGTGGCGGAAAGATAAGTGTCTGGTCGGAATACGAAGATCTTAATACGATCTCCAAAGGCGATCCATACGAGAACCGTCCATATATACTCGACGAACTTGACGTGCTCGTTCCCTGTACCGCCCTGAAATAGTCTCTAGTGACGAGCGATATCTCGCAGAAAGATGGCGAAGAGCCTCATTTTACATATGGAATAGAGTGCCAATGCATCCGACTATTGTTTTCCAGCCGATACCGTGCAACTGGCCATGTGCTCAATTGGATGAGTTTTTTGAAGGATAGTCAAATCACAATGGATAGTTCATCACTCTCTTTAAAGAGTTTGTCGTTATAGGACATGTCCAATAGGAAACGCCCAGCATAAATTTAGATGGGCATTTCACAGGACAGGATATCGGAAGTGCGTCGCATGGGTCAGTTACTCCAACAAACTCCGATTGAACGAATAGGCTCCGATACTCACCATGACAATCGCCGTCAAAACGAGGACAGCACTGTCACGTAGAAGTAAGTCGGCAGAATTGTAAAATACTGCCATTTGTAGAGCGTGAACACCATAATACGTTGGCACAAATTGTGCAATGGTTTGAAGAAACGCAGGCAAGAACGCGATTACGCTGATGCCACCGCTTAGGAAAAATAGGTAGAAGGTCAGGTTAGTACTCATCGCGATCACCCGTTGTTCTTTTCGGAGAATCGCGGCGACGGTTACCCCCAATCCAGCACTGGCTAAGGCCACTAACGCCACAATAAAGATAGTGGAGAGCCAGTAAATTCCCTGCGGGTGGAACAATCCTGCTAGCGTTGCGACGATCAACGCCAAAAAACCATAGAACATGGTGATAAACCATCCAGCCAACGTCTTGCCAATGATTAAGTCGCGGCGCTTGATCGGCGCTTGGTAGAGTTCCTTGATAGTCAACGTCTCCCATTCACGCGCAGCAGCTAAGCCCGCATTGAGGACTCCTGCAGCTGTTAGGAGTTGCACTAACAAGGGCAATACCTGAAATTGCACCAACTCAATATCTTGCAAGCGTAAATCCGATTCGTTAACGACTACTTTGATTGGACTATTCGGCTGACTCGCGTAGAATCCCGTGATGGTATCAGGCAAGGAACGGCGGAGATCATTGGTAAAGTCGAGATTGAGATTATTCACCTCATATCCTATGGGATCAGGTAACCCACTGGTAAACTTCGTCTCAAAATCGGCAGGAATAGTGATGACCGCTTCCACGCGAAGCCCTTTGATGAGGGTATCGGCTTCATCGGCAGTGGCGGGCGTGATCACAAACGCCTCTTGTCCCTCAATCGCTTGCACCATTTGATCCGTGTGTGGGCCGTTCGATAAGACGACGAGCGCCACTTTGTTGCGCCCCACGGCAGCCGCACCCAATAATAACACGATAAACAAGCCGAAAGTTGGCAGGATAGTCACGAAGATCTGGCGCGGTTGATGGAGCCATTCCAGAATGTCCTTGCGGATCACCGAAGTGATGACGCGGAAACTGCTTGAGGGTTGATGCATGATAGAGATTGCCTCCTTATAAACTTAGTGTGATACAGACGAACGGCGCAAGGCTACCGCACTCAGTAATGCAGCCCCGACAGCAAATCCGATTAACACGAATGTATCGATCACGACACCCGATTGCGTGATGGTGAAGCCGTGAAAGGCGTATTGAAATACTGAGATTCCATAATAGGCAGGAGACAGTCGTGCAATCCATGCGGTGATAGGTGCGCCAAACGTAACGGGACCAAATGCGCCGCTGATAAAAAACAGCGGCAAGGCCACGCTGATAGTTAAGGGGATCACAATGGCTCGACGTTTAAAGAGTGTGCCAAGCAACGTGCCAAAGGTTCCGAAAATTGGCAGCATGATCAGGAAAAACAAGATCAAAGCGGGCCAGTTATCCGGTTGAATGCCTAAGACGAGCACAATGACAATAAGCAAGAGCACTGAACTCACTGCCGTTGTTGCCATCGATCCGAGGATTTTGCCCACTTGAATAGCCCAACGGCTTGCAGGCGAGAGTAAAAATTCTTTGATCGTTTGACGTTCGTAGTCGGCGGTGGTGTTCAAGCCACCCACAAGCAATCCGCTAATCATGAGGCCGATGACAAAGACGCTCACGGACAAATAGGGGATGTAATCCGTATCGTGCGGTATCAAATCGTGTTCGGCGACTTGCACGACCACCTGTTGTGGTAAAGCTTTAGCGTAGAACTGAGTAATAGTGAGTGGTACGGCACGGCGAATATCATTCGTGAAATCGGTGTTGAGGTTGTTAAGCATCACCGGAATTGCGATCTGCTTCCCCTGTTGGATAGCAGTATCAAAATTGGCGGGGATCGTCACAACAGCGACGATCTTTCCCGTTTGGATTAAATTTTGTGCCTCTTCGGCACTCACGGGCGTATCTGGCGTAATGATAAAAGAATGGGCGTGGCGCATCGTATCCACAAACTGTTGGGCGTAGGGGCCATTTTCCCCCATCACGATGGCGGTTGGGGCTTGACCTCCATTAAGTGCGAACAGCAACAATAATATGAGATAGTTTAGCGGCAAGATGATGGCAATCACGCTTGAAAACGGAGATCGCAACGCTAGCAAAATGTCATTGCGTGCTGTCGCTCGCATCGCCCGTAGATCGTTGGCAAGACTAAACATACTAAAGACTCCTATTCGGCTCTCATTGACGGTAATTGACTGTTCAGGCTTTTAGTCGCGTAAGGCTTTGCCCGTCAGATTGAGAAAGACTTCATTGAGATTGGGTTCGCGCTGGGTGATGGCTTTGATAGTTGTTTCCACGCTTACCAGCTCGATCACTTTGCCCGTTAGGACTTGTTCACCCGTCGCATTGATAGTGATTTCGTGTTCATTTATCTCCGTGACTTTGGATACAGTCGGCAGAGCACGTAGTTTCGCAACCGTTTCCGCTGAGAGCTTTTGTTGAGTCTCAAAGTCGATCAACATACCGCCATATTGCTGCTTGAGCTTGCTTGGTGTATCGAGTGCGACGAGCTTACCATGATCAAGGATCGCCATCCGATCACACAGTTCATTAGCCTCTTCAAGATAGTTGGTGGTGATCAGCACGGTTTTGCCATGATCCCGTTGCTGACGCATATACTCCCATAGTGCGTTACGACTTTGCACATCTACACCGAGCGTTGGCTCATCGAGATAGATTAATTCTGGCTCATGCAGCAGCGCACGGGCAAAAGCGAGGCGACGTTTCATCCCGCCCGAATAAGTCCCAACGCGGCTGGTTTTACGATCTGAAAGCTGGACTAAATCCAATAAATGTTGAATGCGTGTGTTCTTTTCTTTGACAGGCACCCCGTATAAATCGCAGTGAAAATCCATGTTTTGCCAGGCGGTTAAATCTTCGTAGAGCGCGGTTTCTTGGGGTACAGCGCCGACACATTGCCGAATTTGGCGAATATCCTTTTGGATGTCGTAGCCTAAAATATGCACTGTGCCACTGGTCGCTTGCGATAAACCACTAACCATGTTGACAGTAGTTGTTTTGCCTGATCCATTTGGCCCCAATAGGCCGAAAATTTCACCCCGTTCGACGGTAAGGGTCAGATCTTCAACGGCGACGAATGTGCCAAAGGTTTTACGTAAATGTGCGAGTTCAATCGCGGGACTCTTGGCAGATGTTGCGGTGGTATTATTCATTCCTAGATTCCTCATATGTGATATTCCACTTAATGCCTGAATAAGCGCTGTCATTGATGATGACGAGCAATGCCTGGAGACTTTCGCCCAACGAGCGGCGTTGTTCTAGCGTAAGTTGGGAAATCCATGTTGTGATGACCTGATTGCGCGTTCCCCATAGCCGATTCGCAATTTCGTGACCTTGTTCGGTGAGATGGACATCGACGACGCGCCGATCTGCGGTTGAGGTCACTCGTACTGCGTACCCGGCCTGTACCAACTTTTCTACGAGATGGCTGGTCGTAGGCGCTCCAATGTTTAAGCGGTCGGCGAGGTGATTGATGGTGTCCGCACCAGAATAGTGAAGGGTAAAGATGACCTTGATCTGCGCGGTACTAAGATCAAGGTTGATC
>JACDGI010000375.1 GCA_013821665.1 Anaerolineae bacterium | reverse complement strand
TCGCAGTATCTTAGCTGATCCGCGTACAGAGGAGATGAAGGAAGTCGTCAACACCAAGATAAAGTTCCGCGAACCTTTTCGCCCTTTTGCGCCCGTCATTCTCAGGGATCGCGCCGCAGAATACTTTGACTATCCTAATGTCGAAGTCCATGAAGCACCGCGCTATATGTTGATGGTCGCGCCTATAAAAGCCGATAAACAAGATAAGATTCAAGCAGTCTGCCATCAAGGGACAGGTCGCTTGCAAACGATTGAACGCGAAACTAATCCTCGCTACTACGGTGTCATAGAGCGATTTGGTCAAATTACGGGAGTGCCTGTTGTGCTGAATACCTCCTTTAATTTGCGCGGTGAACCGATTGTCACTTCACCCAAAGATGCTTGGAACACATTCCAACATAGTGATATTGACTATCTGGTACTCAACACATTTCTAGTACGTAAACCCAAATAAGAGGTATCCAATGCGTGACCTATTCGCCCGTATGGGCATACTTGGTGAGCTTTTAGCATTTTTGTGGCGGCGTAAGCTCTACTGGCTAATACCTATGATTATCACCTTAATTTTGTTTGCCATTTTTATCATCTTAGGCAGTAATCCAGCGCTTCAGCCTTTTATTTATACGCTCCATTAAGAGGTAGCAATCAAGTGGATAAATCAGCGATTGTTATCTTGATTATTGTCGTTTTCTCGGTTGTTGGCTCATTTCCAGCAACTAAGATTTCGAGCAAAAAGGAAAAAATCTATTCGAGCACGCTCGGTAAGATTTTCCACCATATTGCCGTAGGAGCTTACATTGGTGTTGCCCCTGCTGCCTTGTTAGGGAGTTTAGTAGTCGGGCCATTCAAATTAGGTATTCCGTTGGCACTGACTGGCTTAGCGCTGTCATTCGTTATGCTCCTTCTCTATGCGTTAGAAGAAAGATCGGCCAGACTGGGCGTTGATCTGGATGATAATGCTTGGACGCAGGAAGACGCTAAAAAGTCCCGCCTGTAAAAACCAATCAAGCACTAAGCGCCTGTGAGCCAATTGAGTGTCGCAGGCGCTTTATATTTGGGTATAATCGCATCGCTACTCCAATTTACTTGTGACAAAAGGATAATCTCTACATGCCCCGCGCGTTATTGAGCGTCTATGACAAGACAAATCTCGTTAGTTTTGCGACCGACTTAGTTGAGCTCGGTTGGGATCTCGTTGCCAGTGGTGGTACAGAAACCATTTTACGAGGAGCTGGTCTCCCTGTCACCCCTATCGAGCAGCTAACAGGTGTTCCTGAAATGCTTGATGGTCGTGTCAAGACATTACACCCAGCTATCCATGCTGGAATTCTGGCACGCGATAAAGCTGAAGACCTAGAAAGCCTGCAAGAACATGGTTTTGCACCGATCAACATGGTTGTTTGTAATTTGTATCCCTTTCAGCAAACAGTCTCGCAAATAGGAATCACATTGCAGGATGCGATTGAAGAAATTGATATTGGTGGCGTTGCGCTTCTGCGGGCTGGTGCTAAGAACTTCTTCCATGTAATAACCATTAGTGACTATACTGACTACGCGAAGATCGGTGCCGAGCTAAAGGCTTCTGGCACAGTCGATTTAGCGACGCGGCGCAAACTAGCCGTCAAAGCTTTTGCCCACACGCGCGATTACGATACAGCTATTCATGCCTTTTTGTCTCAAGATATGGTTCCTAGTTTGCTGAGTACCGACCTGCCCCAGCACTTATCAATTGGTATGCAGCGGGTGGAAAACCTTCGATACGGCGAAAATCCGCATCAAGCTGCGGCATACTACAGCCGGTCATCCAACCTTGGGCCGTTAGGTGGCACAGTCCTTGGTGGCAAGCAGCTTTCCTATAACAATATTCTCGATTTGGATTCGGCCTGGCGTGCAGTTAGCAGTTTCAATGAACCTGCTGTAGTAATCGTCAAGCATCTCAATCCCTGTGGAATTGCGACCGGCACATCAATTACCGAGGCATTTCCGGGTGCGCTGGCTTCCGATCCTGTTTCTGCTTATGGCGGGGTAATCGCTGTTAACCGGATTGTCGATGAAGATTTTGTCGCCGCGCTTGGCTCACTCTTTGTGGAGGCAATTGCTGCCCCTGCATTCTCGCCCGCTGCTCAAACGACATTAGCTGATAACCGCAAAAATTGTCGTCTGTTACAGGTTCCAATTGCGTACAGCGGGAGCGAGTTTGAAGTACGAAGTGTTCAGGGGGGATGGCTCGTACAAAGTGCCGACACTGGTGATCCTGCCGGTACGATCTTACAAATCGTTACCGAACGTCAGCCTACCCCCGAAGAGCGTATTGCCCTTCAATTTGCATGGAAAGCCGTGCAACACGTTAAATCCAATGCGATTGTACTTGCATACGCCAATCTAACTGTGGGTATTGGAGGCGGACTTTCAAGTCGAGTCGATTCGGTACAATTGGCCGTTGCAAAGGCTGGAGATCGCGCAAAGGGTAGCGTCATGGCTTCAGATGCATTCTTCCCCTTTTCGGATAACATTGAAAAGGCAGCCGCAGCCGGAATTACAGCAGTTATCCAACCGGGTGGTTCAATTCGGGATAAAGTGGTGATTGAAGCAGCGAATAAAGCGAATATGGCGATGCTCTTCACCGGCGTACGACACTTCAAACATTGATAGCCAGCCTACGCTCATCGCAACCGAGCCTTGCGAGTAAAGAATCCGCTCTGCTATAATGGCACTCATCGCCACCTTAGCTCAATGGCAGAGCAACCGCTTCGTAAGCGGTAGGTTGTGAGTTCAAGTCTCACAGGTGGCTTCACCATGCCCGCATCGTTCCCATTGATGCGGGCATTTCATTTGTAGTATTCCCCATAGGGAGCGTATCCATGCATGACACACAGCACCCAGTGACTATCGCGGTTGTCGGGGGTACAGGTGCCGGCAAAACTACCATATCGAACGCCATTCTAGAGCGCGTTGGCAGTCACCATATCGCTTATATCCCTCATGATGCTTATTACAAAAACGTCCTCGATATTCCATTTATCCAACCGAACGTCCGAAACTTTGATCATCCTGATGCTTTGGATACTTCGCTGATGATCGAGCATATTACCCAGTTGCAGAAATGGCAACCTGCTAACATTCCGGTTTATGATTTCACACTTTACCAACGAACAGAAGAAACGCAACTGGTACAACCACAGCCTATTCTCTTGATTGAGGGCATCTTGCTCTTTGCGGAACCGGCTTTACGGGAGTTATTCGACATTAAAATCTTTGTGGATATTGACGCAGATATTCGATTTATTCGGCGGCTTCAAAGAGATATTGTTGAAAGAGGGCGCACAATTGAGTCAGTCATCAACCAATATCTCACAACTGTCCGTCCTATGCACCTCCAATTCGTTGAACCAAGCCGCCGCTACGCCGACGTTATTATCCCCGAAGGAGGTCATAATCTTGTTGCCATCGACATGGTTGCAGATCGTATTCGAACGATGCTGGCTGACCTTCAAAACAATAGCACAAACGAGTTTCCTACCGATCCCCAATCAACTGATTAAACTTGCTCTAAGCACATAACACTCATATAATAGTGACGATAGAAATGAACCTCAATCCAATTAGCACCATCGTCTGGTGAGTGAGATTTACACCAGTGACAACACACGCTCAAGCCGATTCAATTGATACCAAACCGCTGATGGCAATACTTGATACAATCAGGGCACCTATTCTCCTGCTTGATCACGCTCATCGCATGCTTGCACTTAATCAACAAGCACAACAACTCTTTAATCTCTCCTCATCTGATTCTGAGGGAAAAGCAGTGTCGGATCTACCGAACGGCGAAGAACTTAATCAGTTGTTTGACGGCAACAACACATTGTATGAGTGGGCTGTTGGGGATAAGGTATTTACGCCCGTTATAGAAGCGGCTCCGCATGGTTGGACACTCTTGCTAAACGATGTCAGCCATTACAAACGCCTTAATCATAATCAAAGTGAATCCATGCGGTACTTGCTGCATGATTTACGTTCACCACTGACCGCCATACAAGGTTTCGCCAGCATGATGAGTGCGGTAGGCGAACAAAACGAAAAGCAAGAACATTTCGTAACCAAAATTCTCTCTGGTGTAACACAAATGACCGCCCTAGTAGAAAACGTACAGGATGCCGGTCGCTATGATCCAGACTCTGGTTCCTATCAGCTTATGCGCATACCAACCGACATAAGTCAGATTGTTCGCAAAATCGTTGATAATCATTTGGTTCCTGCCGAAAAAACTTTATCGATGCGTCTTACCGTAGCCGAGGATTTGCCAATCATCAATGCTGACGAAACGATGCTCCAGCGTGCTATAAACAATCTCGTCGATAATGCCATTAAGTATACGCCGGATGGTGGCTCCATTCACGTATCGGTGAGTTGCCTCGAAAGCAAAATATTGGTAGCTGTCGAGGATACCGGTCTCGGTATCAGCCCACAGAATCAGGCACAGCTTTTCAACCGTCATGCACGTATTCACCGTCAAGAGTTTAAGAAAATTAAAGGGACAGGTTTAGGCTTGTTCATTGTTCGCAGTGTTGCTAAACGACACGGTGGTGATGCGTGGGTAACAAGCGAGGAAGGTCATGGCAGCACCTTCTTTATCAGTATTCCCCTTGAAGGCGCGAATCTCCTTTCTTCAGCCGAATGAGAGATGTTTTTCGTACGCTCACCGTTCCAAATTGATGTGAGTGTTTAGGATATTGTTCCATGCCAATTCTAATTCTGCCTGAACTCGTCGTCGCGCAAATTGCAGCCGGCGAAGTTGTTGAACGTCCCGCATCCGTCGTCAAAGAACTCATGGAAAACGCACTTGATGCTGGTGCGCAGCACATTCGAATCGAAATTACGGGTGGCGGACGGCAGCGCATCCGTATCAGCGACGACGGATCTGGTATTGTCCCTGAAGAAGTTGAGCTTGCTTTCCAACGGCACGCCACAAGCAAGCTGACTACGGCTGATGATCTGGCCTTTATAGAAACACTTGGGTTTCGCGGCGAAGCCCTTGCGAGTATTGCCTCGGTCAGCCAATTGACCATTATTACGCGTCATGCCAGCTCGTCATCCGGTATCTTGATGCAGCTTGCAGGCAGCGAGATTATACGACGTCAATCAGTTGGTGCCCCGGTCGGTACTGTCATCACGGTCGAAAATCTCTTTTACAACACACCGGCACGTCTCAAATTCCTTAAAAAGGAAAATACCGAAAAGCGCCAGATTGCCCTCTACATTACGCGTTATGCAATGGCCTATCCACATGTGCGTTTTACGCTGGAGCAGGATGGCCGTGAAGTATTCCGATCCAACGGCAGTGGTCAACTGGCCGATGTAATTGTGGCAGCTTTGGGACTCGACAGTTTCAAAAATATGGTTGAGGTTGCCAGTCGAGAATCCGACAGCGCCATGCGTCCCGAAATTACCGTTACCGGTTATAGCTCGGTACCCAGCTTACATCGGGCTGATCGCAACCACATCACACTGTTCGTCAACGGACGCTGGATACAAGACACGCGGCTTTCATACGCGATTACACAGGCGTACCATACGTTTCTGATGACCGGACGTTATCCCGTGGCAGTCATCCTTGTAAAACTTCCACCAGCCGAGGTGGATGTTAACGTGCATCCAACGAAGGCCGAAATACGCTTTCGTGATCCCGAAGGCATCTTTAGCGCTGTACAACGTGCCGTGCGTCGGGCAGTCGTGGATTTAGCACAAACTCCGGCAATGCGTGGTGGACGTTTCGGTGGCATCAGCTCAAACCACGATAATTTAGCCGAATGGGAGAACTCGCCCACCGGACAGCGTCAACTTGGCATGAATCTGGATTTGTATTCGGCAGGTGGATATACACGCACACCGCTGGCACCACAGAGTGATGCACCGGAGGCTATACCGGAAGGCCCCGGCGCACCTCAGAAACCGCGCACACTTCCGATCCTACGGGTGATCGGGCAAATAGGGGCGACCTACATTGTGGCGGAAGGGCCATCAGGGCTTTATCTGGTGGATCAACATGCAGCTCACGAGCGCATTTTGTATGAGCAGTTCATGGACGAACATGCCCGTCATGAACAAGTTGCCCAGCTATCTTTAGAGGCTCAAACGCTCAGCTTAGATTCCTCGGAAGCCAGACTTATTGAGGAAAACCTCGAAACGCTGCGTGAAGTCGGCTTTGATTTAGAGCCGTTTGGCCCCAATACCTTTATTATCCGCAGCGTTCCGGCGCTGCTGGCAGATCAATCACCAACAGAAGTTTTGGGCGGTATTATTGCAGATTTGGAAGCGGGAACCAGCCCCGGTCAAGCCAGCATCGAGGACAAAATTGTCACACGGGTTTGCAAACATGGTGCCATAAAAGCGGGTCAAATCTTGAGTACTGATGAAATGCAGTCGATTATTCGCCAACTTGAGCGCTGTCGTTCACCGCATACCTGTCCGCATGGTCGACCTACAATGCTTCACATGACCAGCGAACAACTTGCTCGAAAGTTCGGACGGCTCGGGTAAGCCAATCACAAGTGCCAGTTATTGTTCGTACTGGATGGGTATTCGTAATTCCTGTGAAGATAAATGTTCAAAATGTTGCAGTTGTTACTGCACTTGTTGCACAAATTGCAATACTTCCGCCGAAGTGTGCAGCGGGATTGAGGGAGTAAGCCGCCGAATGTGCATTTTGTGTCGGCGGGAGGCTCGCCTAATGCCGCTGAAATGACACAAATGCGGCGGATTGCTCGGCTATTTCCGCCGCCCCGCAAGGGGACTATAGCCGTGAAATTCAGTTACAAGTTGCACGTTTTAAGTTCCGAATTCATTGGCGGCAGCGGCGGCGGCATTCCGCTGCCATTTGCCCATTTTGGTTCATCCCCAGAACTCCCGTTGATCGCAATGAAATTTACGGTGGAGTTAGAAATAAGCGTATCAATTGGCGCGGATGAGGCACGCTTTATCCCTATAGGTAGGAATTAAGTGGAGGGCGGTTCAAACCCCTACTATCCTCACCCCTAAATCCCCTCTCCATTACATGGCAGAGGGGACTTCCAAGACTCTGGTAAGGAGCGTTCGACTTATCTTATAGTGAAAATAGATCTCCACCGTTTAGTGTGGTGCTACCGTCGGTATTTCACAGTTTCATCATAGAACAAAAGTTCATAAAAACCAAGCCGAATCGGTTCGAGTTTACAAACCTAAACAGCACGATTTTTACCGAGATTATCGTTAGCTTGGATTATTTACTCGCCCATGTAAATGTATGCTCCGGTGGTGCGCCCCCTACTCTACCGTATACCTTGTCAGCGTTCGGCTTGGCGACCCATACCATCCAACTAAAGGTATGTGTCTGTCCATCGGTTGGAATCAGGGAATCAGGCAGCGGATAGGAGGTATCATGGCTAACGGCCTGCAAAACGATCTTGTTGGAGGTTATATCCGTTATCTGTATCAAATACGCGGTATCCGCATCAAGCACACCTACACCAACCCACTGCAAACTGATCACCCCTGCCCCAATCGATGCACCTTCCGGTGGGAAAATGACTACTGGCGCAATAAATGTTGCAGTCGGTGTTGCCGTTTCGTTGCCTGATGGTGTTGGCGATAATGTGGGGGTAGGCGTGGGAGCAGGTAGAGTTAGTGCGTCACCTATATTGAGCTTAATATTGCAATTAGGTCCACCGCTTGGAATTTCAAAGTTGCACGATTCAACATTCTCCAATTGATGATTGAGAACAACAATCTGGGCAATCGTCAAATTGTAATTTTGAGCAATTCCAATAATCGTGTCACCCGGTTGCACAATATATTGGGTGACAGAAGAAGCTGTCGGAATATTAGGAGCA